>NZ_QULJ01000001.1:339012-532935 GCF_003481505.1 Clostridium sp. OM05-5BH
GAAAAAATCAAAACAAACCATATGTAGTCCTGCAAGGACAACCAAAGTGCGCCTACGAGGCCAACGCGAAACCGGAGGATTCTTGTTAAACTTACTTTGTAAGGACGAAAGTCCGGATGTCCCTTGAAAACTGAATACTCATTCTTCAGGTACATTCCTGTTTGGTCGAGCCATCGACTGCACGCCATGAAGCCCATCGGGGCGATAGCGGTTTCGCAGAAGCAAATGCCGGATTGCAACCGGCGGCGGTGCTAAAGCCAGACAGGGACAATGATACTTCCGTAATTCGCGGTCCGGCCATAAGGAAGGCGGGATGGTTAAATTCCAATGGAGCAGTGAAGCACACTGCCGCCTGTGAGAAATCCTACATCTCTGGGGTGATAAGAAAAAGTACAGAGAAACCATATTTTCAGAAAGCACTGCTGGGTGCTGTATCAGCATGATACCTGGCAGGCTTGTTCTTCCAGTTTTGGTAATGGCACAACCCGTCTAAGTGTATCTGATACGGATATTCTTAAACGAATTTCCATAATACCCTTGGCATATTTCCGCAGCTCTTTCTGAAAACCTACAGTGCTAAAGATGTAACTAATAAACCTTAAATCAGCATCTTCTGTTTCCTTGAAAACATAATAGACAGGGCTAACACATCCGAAATAATGGGATATGCCAACGGATCCGATTATGACATTCATACTGTTTCTCTTGATGATGTTGTCAAAATCGAATTTGGACAGAACATCCTGGACATTGGGAGAGAACCCAGCCAGATAGTCCCGGAAGTTGGCTTCGATGTTATCCGGGTCAGCCAGCAGCTTTTCAAATGTGAACTTGCTGGTATTGTAGAACTGATAACCGGAAGCCTTGGTCAGAAAGCCATCAATGACGGCCAGCTTCTTGACCTTTTCATACTGTGCCAAGACTGCTTCGTGGGTGGGAAGCAGACAGTCGTGGAAACGTTTAACCACGGTCATAGGAAGGATTACAAGTCCGTACTCATGGGGCTTAAAGGGGCCACGGAGCATATCTGCCACATTCCAGATCATCGTTGCTTTTTCTGCAATATTTACTCCTACCGCTTGGATTTTATCGTTAGACATCGTGTGTACCTCGATTCGTATTTTCTTTATGCACTGGCCTGGGTGCCTTCAAGTGGCTCCAGACCAATTATGAAGTCGGTAAGCAAAATAGCATTCAGAGAAGCTTTTTTGCTCGGATAGCTGTGATACCAGCTGTGAGAAACGCCATGCCGGTTCGGCACACCATCAACCACATCATCAACCTTATTGCACTGAGAAACAATGAAGGTATTAAAATAATCGCTGAAGATCTTGTCGTAGTCGTTTGCCTCGATCAGATCTTCCAGTTCTTTTTTAGTGATCGCCATCCTTTGCCGGTGACGATCCTGCATGGTAGCATTGTTTGCCTTTATGTAGATTAAGCCCTCCCACATAGTTGCCAAGCTGGAAATACACAGGGCATATTCACCACGGAGATGTGCTTCAAGAGCCTGTCCCAGAATTCGTTTGATATGTGGTTCTAAATCAGATTCTCTCCATATTCGCTTGATGAATTTGATTTCATTCTTGTCGTAATAGTCGAGAATGACCTTGTCGATACGCTTTTCTCGTCGCTTACTTGCACCTCGGCTTGTTGCCAGGATGTCCGATATTTCCGCTGTCATGGTAATATCCGCTGCCCAGCCAGCGTAGGGGAACCATTTGCATTCATACATAGCCGTCAAGTACGCTTGATTGAACTTCTTGTATCTCCCAAGAATATCCGGTTCCAGTGCAAGATTCTCCAACACAGAGCGCATTGGAGAGATGTCAATGCTCTGAAGCCAATCCATCACAGGCGAATGAATTGTCGCTGTAAGTGCAGACCCAAAGGAGCTTATAATTCCATGAACAGAATCCGCAAGTAGTTTTACCGCACTATTATTGAAAGACTGGAGCATCGCCGTCATCCCTAAATTGGCTTGTTCAAGCAGCGGATTCTTGAAAGTATAGTTGGGGACATTAGCGACTATTGCAAGTTCTCCTAAAGTCTGGATGGTACTACTGTGTTGTAGGGCATCTATTGCAGTACCTACGCTGGTAGCCAACTTCATAGCTTTACTCTGTTCAGCAATCGCTTTCATAGCTGGCGAAGGTTCTGAAATTGCATCCAACGCAAGCGTCGGAATCTCAAAATTGGGGATGTGTGCAGTAGCACCTTCTGCGATTCGCTTGAGTTTTTCCTCTTGCTCCAGAATGGGCGCTAAACTATCTGCTATTTTTTTGCTGGCTTCCATACTTTCCAGCAACTGATCAGAAATAGGGTTATGTTCAAAATCTTTGATCGGGTGCTTATTTCGTTCATACATCAGGATAGTTGCGGGTACAACATCTATTTGCTCTGCAAGCTGTCTGGTAGTCAGAGAGTTTCTCTGTCTGTAATACCTCAGATTGTCACCGGGCAGATTACTTGTGGGCTTTTCCTCAAAAGGTATCGTGACCTGGGGCAAAAGCCTTCCTTGGTAAAATTGACACAACGATGTGTGATTGAAAATACCATTGCAAAGACGAATTATCATATTCATCTGGTATTTAGTGAACGGAAAATGTTGGAACAACCCGAAGTAAAGGTTGCTACCCGAAATATGTTTTATGATGAGCAGGGAAAGCATAGACGCACAAAGAAAGAGGTTTTAGACGAGAATGAGTGATATACAAGCATGTGCAAGGGAGATTGTGAATAAAGAAATGATTTATCAATAAGGAAGATGATATGGTGGAAAGCAAGTCTGAAAATGGCTTGCTTTTTACTTTAAAATGATGTTAAGTGATGATAAAGAAAATTGAATTTCCCAAAGAAATTAAAAATAATCGGATTTTATGTTTTACATAAATTTAACACACTTTTGCTTTTTTCGAATTGATTATGTTAGGTCTTTTTGTTATACTGTACTACAATACTATTTGAGAGGAGGAATATTTAACATGGACGAAAGTGATAATGATTCTGAAGCGAACCAATTCAATAGAATTTTTATTTATATATCGCAAGGCATGGACTATGTATTCGGAACATAGACCATGTCTTTTGTTGCTTTTAAGTAAGTGTGATATTTAGATAATTTTATTGTAGAAAGGTTTTATTTATGAGTACATCAATTTTTATTCTTTTAGTAGTGCAGATTATTTTAATTATATTAAACGCGATTTTTGCGAGTGCAGAGATCGCTGTTTTATCAATGAATGAAACAAAGCTAGAACGAATGGCAGAACAAGGTAATGGTCGGGCAAAGAGATTAGTACGATTAACGCAAGAGCCGGCACGATTTCTTGCGACAATTCAGGTTGCAATCACATTGTCGGGATTTTTAGGAAGTGCTTTTGCAGCAGATAATTTCTCAGAACCTTTAGTTGATTGGGTTGTTGGGATGGGTGTGAATATTCCACGTTCTACTTTAGATACCATAGCTGTTATATTGATTACATTGATTTTATCATATTTCACGTTGGTTTTTGGCGAATTAGTTCCAAAGAGAATCGCAATGAAAAAATCTGAAGAACTGGCAATGGGGATTTCAGGATTGGTTACGGGAATCTCTATCCTATTTAAGCCAATCGTTTCATTTCTTTCAATATCAACAAATATTGTCTTGAGGATTTGTGGTATTGATCCAAATGAAGCGGAAGATCAAGTAGGTGAAGAAGAAATACGTATGCTTGTTGATGCGGGAAGTGAAAAAGGAACAATAGATCATCAAGAAAAAGAGTTTATTCAAAATGTTTTTGAATTTAATGATATTATGGCTGGTACGATTGCTACACATCGAACAGATGTGACAATATTATGGATGTCTGATGATGTGAAGGAGTGGGATGAAACGATCCACAATACACGACATACCCTTTATCCCGTCTGTGGAGATTCGATAGATCATGTTATTGGTATTTTAAATGCAAAAGACTATTTTAGATTAAAAGAAAAAAGTAAGGATATGGTTATAGATTCTGCAATTTCTGCACCATACTTTGTTATGGAAACTACAAAAGCAGATGTGCTTTTTAAAAATATGAAACAATCGAAGCAATCTATGGCGATTGTATTAGATGAGCATGGTGGAGTGGTTGGAATAGTAACTCTTTTTGATTTATTAGAAGAAATTGTTGGCGATTTAAACGATATTGAACCAATATCGTCGGAAGAAGAAACTGTTATTATAAGAATAAGCGATAACAAGTGGGAAGTGAAAGGAAATATACGATTAAGTGATATTGAAGACGCTATAGGTGTTACATTTACAGCAGAAGATTGTGACACATTTACTGGATTTGTATTTCAAAAATTTGGTATGGTACCAAAGGATGGGGATACAAAAATAGAATTAGAAATAGAAAATATGCATATAATCATTGACAAAATAAAAGAACATCAAGTTGAACATGCAATTATAGAAATTTTAGAATAAAATTTTGAAATGCATTTGAAAATTATTTTAGAAACAAGGGGATATATCAGAAGAGTACATATACATTTTCAAATACAACAGGGATAGAATGATGTTGCGATAAAAAAGAGGGAGACACACATTTGTTTAATCCATGAAGTCCAATTTTGCCGTTGACGGACGAACACATGCAGAGTACCGCAAGACCAAATCGGAAATGCAGGATTGGCTTGTGGCGCAGAAGATTATGCAGGAAAACCTGAAAGAGGACGAGCAGAAAAAGAGCAGCTACATGAGCAGGAAGTGCGGCAGGAAGAAGAAAATAGACAAAGCAGTCGATGATGGAATGTCCGGTGCAGTGTGGGTGTAATGCTCATGCTGCACCGGGCTTTTTTCTTTGAAAATGATTTTTTATAATGTTGATCTTTGACTGCTCTTAACTCAAATATTGTATCTTAACTCAAAAAAAGTTATAATACAGAAAAAGAGTTAAGAATGCAGGTGATGACATGGAATATCTCGATAAAGTTCTTGGAGTCAAGGTTACCTATGAGGACGTAGAGTTTAAGCACGGAGTGACTGTCTTGGATGCGGCATATTTGATTCCATTTAAGGCAAAAGCATGGATGGATTTGACAGATCGTAAGGCCGCAGGAGAACATGTTGATAGCAAAAATATTAAGAAACATAACAGTATTTTGCGAACTCATTCCTCGAACAGATACAGAAGATATCCGTAACCCTCTGCTTTCATCTTTGCGTAAGGCACAAAGCGCAGGGCCGCACTGTTGATACAGTAGCGCACGCCATTGGGGACTCCGGATCGCCAGTGAACACATGACCAAGGTGAGAATCTCCGGCACGGCTTCTGACCTCTGTACGGCGCATGCCGTGGCTCAGGTCCTCCAGTTCCACCACGGCAGGCTCTTCAATGGGCTTTGTGAAAGCCGCTCAGCAGCAGTACCGCGGTGAGCAGAAGCGGCAATACTCTCCGATACATGGTGTATCCCTCCTTTCGGAGAAGATAAATTCGTTTGTCAGCCCATATCGGCGGCAAGAGTCTGGTCGATGAGCTTTTGCAGAGTCTCCGCCTGCTTCTTTTCCGTGATGGCGCCTACGATGGGTTCACCCACGATATTGCCGCTGCGGTCGACCACATAGGTGGTGGGATAGGCAAAGATGTTGGTGGTAAACTTTCCCGCCTCACCGTCGGAGTCAAAATACACATTCTGATAGGTGGCGCCCTTCTTGGCAAGCACATCCTTCGCCTCGGAAATTGCCGTTTCGTCGCCGTCCAGCGTGAAGGTGTTGACGCCGATGAGGGAGCCGCCCTTCTCCGCCAGTTCCTTGTTCAGCGCATCCAGCTCGGAAAGCTCGCCTACGCAGGGATTGCAGGTGGTGAACCAGAAATTCACCACGGTGACGGCGTTGGCGGAGAACAGCTCGTCGCTCTTCACCGTGTTGCCATCCAGGTCCTTGCCCTCAAAGACGGGAAATTTCTGCATACTGCCGTCATCAGGCGGCGTGGTCATGTCGCTGCCCGCGGGCACGCTCATAGCGCCATCCGTAGATTGCTGTGCCGCCTCGGGGTACTTTTTCTCTATCATGGTCAGCTTGTTTTCAATCTCGCGGATCTTCTCTGCCGCCTCCTTGAGCAGCTTCAGCTCATCCTCTGTAAACTGATCTTTGGAATCTTCGATGGTGTCCAACAAGAACTCACCATAGTTTTTGCCGTCCTCCTGCATGGTCATGCCCTTGTCGGCCGCTATGAAAACTTTTTCCCAAAGCGCTGTGTTCTCCGAGAGAATGGCATTTTCCTGCGCCATTAGCTCCTTGTGCATGGCAACCGCTTCCTCGGCATTCTTCGGTTCGCTACTCATTCCGTCCATTTTGTCTCCGCCCTTTGTGCCGCAGGCTGCCAGAGAGAGCACCATCAGTGCAGTAAGCAGCAGCGCCAGAATTCTGCCGGCAGTATTCGTCCTATTCATCTTCATTCGTTTTATTCCTCCCTGTTAGTGTTGTTTGTCTGTAGTGTTTCCGCTGCTTTTGCCTTATCTTTACCGTCTCCGAAGCCGTAGCGGAAGCACACGGCTTTCGTCGGACAGGCGCGGATGCACATTCCGCAGCGGATGCACTCGGTATGGTTGGGCGTTTTCGTCACATCCACATCCATCTTGCAGGCTCTGGCGCATTTCCCGCAGGAAACGCACTTATTCTTATCCACCTTCATCTGGAAGAGGGACACCCGGTTGAACAGCGCGTAGAACGCGCCCAGCGGGCAGAGCCACTTGCAGAACGGTCGGTAGAACAGTACGCTCAGCGCAATCACCGACAGCAGGATGCTGAATTTCCATGTAAACAGCTTGCCCAGCGCCGCCCGGATGCCGGAATTGGCAAGGGACAGCGGGATAGCTCCCTCCAGCACGCCTTGGGGGCAGAGGTATTTGCAGAAGAACGGGTCTCCCATGCCAACATCGTTCACAAGGAATGCCGGTAGCAGGAAAACCATCACCAGCAGGACAGCGTATTTCAGGTATGCCAGCAGTTTCAGCCTCTTTGTGGAAAGCTTCTTAGTGGGGATTTTGTGCAGCAGCTCCTGAAACCAGCCGAAGGGGCATAGAAAGCCGCAGATAAAGCGCCCCAGCAGCACGCCCAGCAGAATGAGGAAGCCTATGATATAGTAGGAGAAGCTGAACTTGGAAGACCCCACCACCGCCTGAAACGCCCCAATGGGGCAGGCCCCGGACGCCGACGGACAGGAGTAGCAGTTCAGCCCCGGCACGCAGACGGTCTTCCCCGCCCCCTGATACAGTCCGCCCTTGAGAAAGTTCGGCAGATGCAGGTTGGTCAGCAGCGTCGCCCCCGCCTGAATCCAGCCCCGGAAGCGGGACATGGTCTGTGAAACGCCTGAAAACTTTTTACCCAATGCCCACACACTCCAGACATAATTTGATTGCTTTGCTCAGCACTGTCGCCGCCTCGCCCCGCCAGACACCGAAGCACAGCATGGCGGCTCCGGCCATCAGCAGCACGATCTGCGCCGCTGCCTTTTTCTCGCAGCTCATTTTTCATCACCCTTTCCGATTTTCTGTCCCTATCATAGCGCGGGAGAGTTAAAGTCTCTGTTAAGAACGAAAACTTAACACAAACCTTATCTGTTTTTGCTATAATGAAAGCAACACAAAAACGAAGAAATAAAAAGGAGGGCTCTCATGCACCTTTTAGTAATTGAAGATGAACGCGCCCTGTGCGAGACCATCGTCCGCAGCCTGCGGCGGCTGGCCTACAGCGTGGACTACTGCTATGACGGGGAAAAAGCGCTGGCGCTTCTGGGCGTGGAACGATACGATCTGGTGCTTCTTGATCTGAATCTGCCGAAAAAGGACGGCATGACGGTGCTGCGCACCCTGCGGCAGACCGACCGGGAGACGCGGGTGCTGATCCTCTCCGCCCGCAGCGAAGTGGAGGACAAGGTGCAGGGGCTGGACGCCGGGGCGAACGACTATCTGGCGAAGCCCTTCCACCTTGCCGAGCTGGAGGCCCGCATCCGCAGCCTGACATTGCGGCAGTTCACCCAGCAGGATGTGCTGCTAAGCTGCGGAGGACTGACCTTTGACACCCGCTCCCGTACCGCCACCGTCAACGGGCAGGCGCTGACGCTCACCCGGAAGGAAACAGGAATCCTGGAATACCTGATGGTGCATCAAGGAAGGCCAGTAAGTCAGGAGGAGCTGATGGATCACGTTTGGGACAATAGCGTGGACAGCTTCAGCAATTCCATTCGCGTCCACATCTCCGCCCTGCGCAAAAAGCTCCGCGCCGTGCTGGGCTATGACCCCATCCGCAACCGCATCGGCGAGGGCTATCTGATGGGAGGTGAGGAGGAATGAAGCGGCTTTCCCTGCAGTGGCGCATCACGCTGATGTCCGTCCTGCTCATCGGTGTCACCTGCGTGGCCATGAATCTGCTGCTGTGCTCCTCCGGTGTGTATTATATGGACACCATTGCGGACAACTTACAAGGCGGCGGCACGGTGATCCTGAATGATGGCGGAGCGGCGAGCTTTGACCCACAGCTCATAGCCCCTGGCGAGGATCTGACGATCATTGTCGATGGGGTGCAGGGGCGCTTCCGCACCACCAACTGGTACATCACGGCGGCGATAACGCTGCTCAGCGGCATCCTCGCCTATTTCGTCAGCGGACGCGCTCTCAAGCCCCTGCGCAGCTTTACCTCGCAGGTGGAGCAGGTGCAGCTGAACAATCTTGCCGATATGAGGATCGATGAAGACGCTATTTCGGAGTTCCGGCAGCTGAGCCGCTCGTTCAACCAGATGCTGGAGCGGCTGAACAACGCCTTTTCCGCTCAGCGGCAGTTCACCGGCAACGCCGCCCACGAGCTGCGCACGCCACTGGCACTAATGCAGGCGCAGTTGGAGCTGTTTTCCGCGGAGCATCCTGATGTGCGACCGGAGACGGCGGAGTTCCTCACGCTTTTGCGTGAGCAGACGGAACGGCTGATACAGATGACCAGGACACTGCTGGAGATGAGCAATCTGCAGCAGGTGGCGCGGAACGAGCGGATCCAGCTCGCTCCCATGATCGAGGAGATCTTCACAGATCTTGCGCCGCTCTCAGATAAGCTCGGCGTCACGCTGACGGCGGAGGGCGACGGCATTATGACCGGTAGCGATGCACTGATTTACCGGCTGATCTTCAACCTGACGGAGAATGCTGTCAAGTACAACCGGCCGGGCGGCTCGGTACGGGTTTCTGTCACTCAGGAGTTGGAAAAGCTCCTGCTCCGCGTCTCCGACACCGGCTGCGGCATCCCGGAGGTGTATCAGCGCAGTATTTTCCAGCCCTTCTTCCGGGTGGACAAGTCTCGCAGCCGGGAATACGGTGGCGCAGGACTGGGGCTCTCACTGGTATGGGAGATCGCCGACCTCCACGGCGGCTCCGTTTGGGTGGAGAAAAGTTCGGAGAAGGGCACTACCATTGCGGTGGGGTTGCCAACGCAACAATCAACGAAGCCCTAAAACACTTTTATTCGTTTTTCGCTGCTTCGCTTGCCGCCCTGCGGCGTCCCTCTCCGTATTTTCACGCTCCAATTCCGCCGCACGGAGCTTGCTGTGGACAGACTTATAATCAGAAATTTTCTGTTTCAAACTGTCAATCTCAGCCTTGAGCTTTGCAATTAGCTTGTTTGCCGCATCCACCGCCTTTTGCAGTTTGGATTCCTTTTTCTCTGCTGTAACGTACTTCTTTGCCAGAGTGGAAAGACGGTCAAAGTCCTCACGCTCCACGGCAACCATGCTCGTCCAGCGCGGGCTTGGAATCCCACTTTTTGCTCATGCTGACCTGCTGTATTTAAATAACCCTATTAACACAATTTTATTAGGCGCAGTATAACTGCTGACGGCGTAGAATCTTGGTGGCTAACTTGGTGGATACCTTGATGGGTGTCATCCTCTAAGTTATCATGGGTTTTGAAGAAGCATTTTATGGGAAAAAGAATCTGGATCCAAAGATGCGGGCATTGCTTAATTCACTGGCGAAAACAGATCATACCTTGGCAAATAAAATAGAAGCTCCACATGCGATTTAAAAAAAATCCTGTTCAATATATGAATATGAGCAGGATTTCTCTATTTACAACGATATTTTTTACAATATTTCCTTCGATTATCCGGAAAATTTTTCACTGTAATGACTTTTCATATCCTCCCAGTCCATGAACAATACATAAAATACTTTGCCATATTGCTGGCTCTCAACAATTCTCCCATGGTCAAGCACAGACAGATACGATCCATCCGCTCTTCGTAAATGAAAGTGGATATAGTCATTTCCATTGCCATTATCAATCTGTTTCCAAATGCTTGCTTCTATCTTCTTCTTCTCATCTTCCCGTATCAGGTTGCTGAAACTTTTCTTTGTAAGTCTGAATAGTTCATCCATATCTTTATATCCGGCCATATGAAGAAACTCCTGATTTGCATAAAAGAGTTCATCATCTTCTTTGTCTGCTCTGTATATGATAAATGCTCCTGGAAGGTGCTCGGAGATATCCCTAAATGCAAATCCCAGTTGTTTACGAACCCTTAATTCAAGTCCTTCCCTATAAGCCATGCAGCCATTTTTTCCATGAAGTTTTATTTCGTAAAGGGCTGCATCTGCACAGCGCATAAGCTGTGAACGGTTAGACGCAAATGTCGGATATTCCGAATATCCAAGAGAAATATAAAATGGATATTCTTTTCCCTTATATGAAAATGTCTTTGGAGCCATAGTGAATTGCTGTAGCTTCTCTTTTACATCCTCGTAGGAATAATTTTTTAAAAGAATACAGAACTCATCTCCACCATTTCTTCCTAGTAACGCATCAGACGGGAAAAAAGCTTTCATACTGTCTGCCAGACTTCTTAATGCTTTGTCTCCGTAAACATGTCCATAGATATCATTAATAAATTTAAAATCATCAATATCAAGGAGTACAGCCACAAATTTCGCTTTCGGATTTTTATTAATCATCTTTTCTGCCAGTTCATCGAATCCATAGCGATTGTAAATACCTGTAAGAGAATCTGTGTGTGCCAGTATTTGAAATTTGTTTTTATTTTCTTTTGATACCAGCCACATCCGGGTAAGAGTTACCAAAAGCATGGTAATCGCAATAAAGAAAACACTGATTACTGCTATTAATGTATTGTTTCCCCAGCCATTTTCAGGCATTACTTCAAACTTCCAGTTCTCCGTTCCTATCGTAAAGTCATAGGAAACAGGATTCGTTAATTGACGATCTGACTGATAAATAATTTTATAATTATCACTCCATGGATTATCCGTTTTGGAAAGACTATATTCATATCCAAATTTCGAAAGCGCACTTGTCGCATCTGAAAAAATATCCGGAACACGAAGGATAACAATGGTAAATCCCCAAAAATGTTCCTGCCCGTTTTCATCTTTCAGATAAATAGGATTGCGGACAGCAATTCCATATCCACCCTGTTTCAATTCAAAAGGTCCCTGTGTAACGATTGTATGATGATCTCTTGCATATATGGAAATTTCACCACGTTCTTTATCATGAATCAGATCAATCTTACCTGCCTCATTTCCATCGGCCGGATAAATATCCGTTACAATACCAGCCGGAGCAAGCTGTACGCTTTCAACAGAATCCGACATAATATTTTTTGCAATTGTGTCAAATTGATTGATTTCTCCAGTTCCGCTGATCAAAAGCTGTTTCAGAACATCTGTAATCTCTATTCCATTTATAATCTCATTCTCTATACGTTCTCCATAGGTTGTTGCATTTAATTGTGCTGTTGTGCGGCTCTGCTCTTTTTCATGAGTATCTGTGTTGTATACGACTAAACTAACAAGGCATATGCCCATTAAAAAAACGAGAAGAGGCACAAGTGTCTTTTTTTTCACCTGATTCACCTCGTTTTATCTCAGTCGAGAAGACTCCCATCTCTTCAGGTGGTGAGTAATAGCAAATTTGTCTCAGTGGGAGTTGGGTCTCTGACTAATGTTTTTATAATTAAGCATTATATCACGGAAGTAAAAAAATTGAATAAATTTTGCCCAAAAAGTTATAGAACGTTTTTACATTGTACTGATAACGTTTTCCTTGCGTACAATGGAAAAGAGAAGTAGTGCTCCTAAACAAAAAAAAGTACAGTTTGATTGTTGGATTGCTTGTTTTTATGGCATCTTTTCTTTTGGAATTCAACATGGCGGTTACGCTTCTTTATGGACAGCCGACTGAACAAGAATGGCGGAACGCTTATTTTCACTACGCATTATCCGGAACTGCTGGATGAATATGACCGAAATGACGGAATTTGTATTGTAAGAAACCGTAATGGCATTACAGCAGAATGGAATTAGCAAAATATAAGGCGTGTATATGTGAAGGATCTGCCGAAGAAGCTATTATCGACATACTGGTTGATAATGATCTTCTGATTTTCAAAAGAGAAGAAATGTTGGAAGAATGTGTTATCCGTTGCAGAAGTGCTAAACGATTTGAGGAGCGATACTTACGGAAAGGATTTGATGAGCAGATTTCTGTGATACGGATTTTGGATTCTCGCAGAGAGGAATTTCGATTGAGTAAAGCATATGATCAGTTTAAGCGTTCTGGAAAAAAACAAGCGAATTTTGTAAAACAAATCTTCGGATGCATGATGTGAAGTCGTATGATTTTGTGAAGCAGTATTTCAGTAACCCACAGCTCCTGGTGAAAGCCATAAAAGAGTATCGCAGAACAGCAAATATCCCCAAAGGAGAATACAGCTTGTCTGATTTGCTGAGATGAGCTTTGCTTTTTTAATACATTGGCCGTGACTCAAATGGTCACCAGGAGATAAACGGGTACCAGTTTACAGAAAACAGAATAGAATCGTCTTCGATGCCTCGTTGGGAAACCAACGGGGTATTTTTTTGCCCCAATCCGACTGCATAGGACACTAAAAAAGTCAAAACGAACCGTAGGTAGTCCTGCAAGGACAACCAAAGCGCGCCTACGAGGCCAACGCGAAAACGGATGTTCCTTGAAAACTGAATAGCTTATATGCTACCCATATTCGTAGGAGAATATTTCATCATTCTTTATCGTTTAAATATTGAATATACTCGTTTCCCCATATTTCCAACTCCTTCAGTACTTTCCTGAATTTTTCTCCAATATCACTTAATTTGTATTCTACTTTTGGTGGAATCTGCTGATATTCTATGCGTTCAATCAAGCCTTCTTCTTCCAACTTTTTCAGCTGTCTTGATAGCGTTGTATGTGTCATTTCTTCTGGCATTTTTCTTTGTAATTCATTAAACCGGATGGGGCCATCTGTTAACAAATACATAATATACATAGACCATTTACCTGTTAAAACTTTTTGCGAAGTCACATACGGGCAAAGCCCAAATAGATTTTTCTTTTCCATATATACGTTCCTTTCTGATACCAGTATCGTAAAATATCGTACTTGTTTGTTTTCTCCTATGATATATAATTATACGCATAAAAAATAAAAATACAATTTGTTTTCAGGAGGATTTTGAAATGAATGACGTAGTAAAATATTTGCAGGAATGCGGAACTTTTTATCTTGCCACGGTAGAAGGAGACCAGCCACATGTACGCCCATTTGGTGCTGTATGTGAATTTGAAGGAAAACTTTATATTGTAACGAATAATAAAAAAGATGTTTACAACCAGATGAAAGTAAATGGAAAAGTTGAAATGTGTGGAATGAACAAAGGTACTTGGATTCGTGTGAAAGGTGCAGTAAAAGAAGATACTCGCCGTGAAGCTCGTGTAGCCATGATGGAAGCAAATAAAAATGCTCTCCAGTCTATGTATACGGTTGATGACAATTTGATGACGGTATTCGTTTTTGAAAGTGTCATCGCAACTATTTATTCATTCACAGAAGAACCGAAGGTTATCAATCTGTAAAATTTTGAGTAATGTACATTACGGTTTGTCAGACTGGAAATTCCCCGGCTGATGTTTGGCGCTGCGGGCGGCGGCACATATTCTTTATTATCCGGAAGCGTGGTATACGCTGCACATAGACGCACCTGAGGGAGGAACGAAAATGGAAACTGAAAAAGTATATGCCATGCCATTTGCAAAAATATATCCCATGCTGGTGGATGAGCTGGCTAAGGGCAAAGTGATGGAGAAGATCAAGCGGAGAAACAAATGAGGGAGGGGAAAGCAGCCTATTACACACCGACAGAGAATGTGGTATAATCCTTGAGGAAACATTGTATGGAAAGGACAAACACGATGAACGCTCTGGATATTATGAAACGCCCTGCCGCCTACGTAAGCGGCTATGAAAACACCCCCACGGAGGAACAGAACCGTGCAAAGCAACTGTGCTGGGAGTACAACCGCACCGCTCCCAACGAACAGGAAAAGCGGCGCAGCATCCTGCAGACCCTGCTGGGCACCTGCTCTCCCATGACCGGCATTCAACCGGATTTCCACTGTGACTATGGCTTCAACATCCATACCCACGGCTTGGCGGTCATCAACTATAACTGTGTCATTCTGGATACCTCTCCGGTAAACATCGGAGCAGGTGCCTTTATTGCCCCCGGCGTATGCCTTGCCTGCTCCGGTCATGCCATCGACCCGGAGCAGCGCAGCCACGGCATTGGAACCTCAGCACCTATTACGCTGGAGGAAAACGTCTGGATCGGTGCAAATTCCACCGTCTGCGGCGGCGTTACCATCGGGGCAGGCTCGGTTATCGGGGCGGGAAGCGTCGTCACCCATGACATTCCCGCCGGTGTCATCGCAGCAGGGGTGCCCTGCAAGGTGATCCGCCCCATTACCGAAAAAGATAAGTTCAAGCCGGAGGATATTCTGTTCTGAGAAATTCAGATCGGAAACGCTGAAAAAACATACGCACAAGCTCTCCGGGGACATTTTTGTTTTTCGCCATGCTTTTCTGCGGGGAGAAGGCATGTTATACTGGGAATGACAATTCGGGATTTTTCATTACAGTGTTTTGCTAAAGGAATCCAATGGAGCTATACCCTGGATTTTTCTGTATTCTCTGGGTGACATTTTGACGATAGACTGAAAAGCGCTTGAAAACTTTCCCTGGGTTTGGTAGCCTACCTGGGAAGCAATATCCGCGATAGTGTCATTTGTTTCCCGTAATAATTTCATAGCCTGACGCACTCGAAATTCCTTCATATAGGTGGCGATAGGCTGACCGTAGACTGCCTTGAATATCTCCTTTAGAGTGGAGGTATTTATCAAATACTGTTTGGAAAGTTCTGCAATCGTAAATCGTTGCTCCAAGTGCTCTGTCAACTGTTGATGAATTTCTTTTATCAATTCGGTTTGCTGGGAAAAGTATTGAGTCAATTCTTTATGCTCCGATTTCATGTTGCTCAAATAAATCAAAATTTCCAGCACCTTCAATTTCAAGAGGGAAATTCGAACGGACACAGGAGCAGAAAAGAGTGGGGCAAAAATATGCTCTAAATCGGAACAAGACGGGATTGCGGATGGCTTTCCGGAGCAAAATCGATTCTGTAACTGGTCTGCTTCCACACCGGCATTCTTTAAAGCTTCCGGGCAAATGGAAGAGAGCTGTTTCAGATCCACGGAAATGGAAATTCCCTCTGAATATCCTAGGGGAAACATCATGGCGGAATCCGCGCAGCAGGCCATACTGTGTGCTGTCACATCACCTGTACCTAAATAGACGGCAGTACCGCCGTGCATATTCCAACCCACGCGACCACTGCGACAATAGTAAATTTCTAAAACAGAATCCGAAGCATCATGCCGAAACCTGACCTCTGAAGCAAGAAAAACATTGAAGGATACCTCTATTCCAGGAAAAGTTTCATATGCCTCCATACACCCTTTTCCAGCGGTAACCGCTCGAAACTGTTCTCCAAAGAGTGTAGTACCCGTTCCACCAGCCCGGCAATGCTTCAAGGCGAGGGTGCCGTTTGGGATCTTTTGAAGTTTTTGAGCGATAACTTTGGATTCTTCTTTTTTCATGGCGTTCCTTTTTGTTTTTCTACTTGCGACGGACAGGCGATTTTTACAAGCCACTCAATCATGTGGTGGAAATTTCGGGCCTGCTCGGTATCAGCTGCTTTATAATAGACCTCTTTTCCGTCCCGGCGGTTAACGATCAGACCCGCTGATTTCAACTGCTTGAGATGGTGAGAAACTGCAGGACTGCTCATATTTACCATGGCTGAAAGATTGATAACACATTCCTCACAGTGGCAAAGCAACCAAAAAATGCGAATACGGCTGCCATCTCCCAGCTGCTTGAAAATATCAGCTACGGTTTGAAAGTTTTCTACGCTGGGCATATATTCCAGTTCATGCTCGATAGTTTGTCCGTGGTCGTGGGGTAAGTGGTTCTGAATCATTTAGCACTCCTCCTTGAAGTCTATCTTATCATAGACCGGAGAGAAAAGAAACTTTACTTTTGAGATGTTTCTGGTTCAGGACCAGCGTCATGGGTGTAATCCAAGATACGGACACCATCGCCTACCTCTTTCTGCACCAGCTCTCGCATACGCTTAGCAAAAGGACAGGGGTAACCAATGGGAGTCCCTTTGCTGATGCAAGAAGCAAAAGCAATGGTGTCAGCGCCCTGTTCTACCAGAGAACGGGCCCGCAGCACCGCTTTTTTTCCGGGGCAGCCGCCGCAGTTGATGAAGCCCACTAACTGAATATCATCCTCTCCCATAAAAGCGCCTTTTCTCTCTCGGATTGTCCGAAAATCCCGGCTTCCGGGGCAGTAATCCTCTGTCTGCATACAACGAATAATGCCAAGTTTCATATTAGTTTCCTCCTTAATTTAGGGCCTGCCATTCAGATTTGGCCGGTCCATTGTCTATTATTATGTAACCAGATTTTCCAACAGCTGGATGGAAATGTCCTCGTAGTAGCGATCCTCTTTAATCATTCACAAAATACGGGGTATAGGTCTCTCCGGTTCTCAGTATAGCTCCGCAAGGAGGTTCTGTATTTCCCGTTCAGAAGAATTTTTCTCCCAAATGGAAGAGTTTCTGAAAATCAATCCGTCATAAACGCTGCAAGAGCGTCCCTTCTAACTTCATGTGATATTGTTCCAGTACATCTTTCAGTGTAATTTCTTGCATTCTTTGTTCCGCTTTTTTTTGAATGTCCAAGTAAAAATCCCGCAGCACCAGTTGAATGTTCACGCCCACGCCACAAGCGGGGTTGGTGTGGATGTCCTGATGGAGCAGGGGCTTGTTGCCCTCTACTGCTCGATAGACATCCAGTAGAGTGATTTTCTCCGGCTCACGAGCCAGAGCAGGTCGGGGATGTCCCTTCACGCTGATCAGCAGTCCACCTTTCCGCAGGGCGGACATGAGCTGGCGCACATAGGCAGGATTTGTCTGAATGCTCTCTGCCAGCTTGTTACTGGTCAGATCGCAGTCTGGGTACAGAGCGATAAAAGCCAGAATATGAACAGCATCGCTAAGGCGGGTTGGATATTTCATGGACGGATCTCCTTTTTTGCTTTGATGTTATTTTTATTATAACAGCATATTGACAGTGACGCAAGGGGATGCTAAAATAATTTGAAGTAAGAATAAAAATAACACCCACTTGAAAGGAATGGTGACAATGAACTTCTATGATGATCTGGTCATGCAGACCCAGATGAATTATTCCAGACACTATCATATCTATGCTTCCGGCAGTACGCCTTATCAGCTGACTGACAAAAAGCCGCTGCCGTATAGCGAACAGATCCATCGTTTGGTACAGGAGGTAAAGGAAGCTGATTGTGTGGTAGTGGGCGGGGCCTCCGGCCTGTCCGCTGCCGGTGGCGGAGATTTTTACTACGAGGACAACGACTCCTATCGCAAATACTTCCGACCTTTTGCCGAGAAATACCACTTCAAAGGTGCTTTTGCAGGGATGATGCACCCCTGGAAGACAAGGGAAGAGTATTGGGGGTATCTCGCCACCTTCCTTCACACCACCCAGACCGCCCCTGTGCGTCATTCCTATTTGGATTTAGACGCTTTGCTGAAAGGCAAGGACTTCTTCATCCTCACCACTAACCAGGATACCCAGTTTGTCAAACTCTACCCGGAGGAGAAGGTGGCGGAGATCCAGGGGGATCACCGCTTCTTCCAGTGTGTCGCCTGCTGTACCGATGACACCTGGGATGCGGTAAATCCGGTGGCTGATATGGTAGCCGCTATGGGAGATGGCACGAAGATTCCCACGGATCTCATTCCCCAGTGCCCCCACTGCGGCGGTGAGGCATTCCCCTGGGTGCGAGGATATGGGAATTTCCTGCAAGGAAAGAAATACGAAGAACAGTACGAAAAAATTTCTCGCTATATTCTGGAACACAAAGACAGCAAGATTCTATTTCTCGAGCTGGGCGTTGGTCGAATGACTCCCATGTTTATTCAGGAGCCTTTCTGGAACCTGACCCTCAGCTTTCCCCATGCCCGGTATATTGCTGTCAACAACAAGTATGACTTCCTGCCCAAACAGTTGGAGGACAAGGGCATGACCATTGTGGCCGACATTGCTCAAGTGCTACGGGATGCACGAAAACTCTAGCTGCTCTCCGGCAGGCGCGATCCATCGCAGCAACCATAAAATAGAAAGGAGCGAACGAATATGATTGATTGGAAACCCATTGCCGAAAAATTCAGAGAAGCGGACGCTATCCTGATCGGGGCCAGTAACGGCCTGTCCATCACCGAAGGACTGCATTTGTTTGCAGATAATGCAGCCTTTGATGAATTGTTTGGAGATTTCAAACAAAAATACGGCTTACATTGTATTTTGCAGGGAATGATGGCCGGATGGCCCAGCGAGGAGAAAAAATGGGCCTTCTGGGCCCGGCTCATCCATCATTACTGCGGGCAATACCAGCCTACGCCGGTGATGAACGATTTGAAGGGCATTGTGGGAGAGAAGGATTACTTTGTCGTCACATCAAACGGAGAAGGTCACTTTGAACGGTGTGGTTTCGATCCGACGAAAATCTATGAGATTGAGGGCAACTGGTTTACGATGCAGTGTGCCCGCCCCTGCCACGACACCCTCTATTCAAGTTTAGAGGTGGCCGAAAAATTATCGGCTGCCGAACAGGGCGGCCATGTGCCTACGGAGTTGGTGCCGCGTTGTCCCAAGTGCGGAGGTCCCATGGACATCCACATGGGCGCGGGTCAGAGAATGATTCCGGATACCGCTGCCCAGGCACGGTTCCAAAACTTTCTGAAAACCTACCACGGAAAGAAACTGGTGGTTCTAGAGCTGGGCATTGGCTGGCGCAATCAGCTGATCAAGGCCCCGATGATGCGCCTGGTGGCCGGCGAGCCAAACGCCACTTATGTGACCATCAATCTGGGGGAGATCTACATTGCGGACAATATCAAAGAGAAGTCCTTCGGACTGGACGGGCGGCTGGATGAGCTGCTGCCTGCTCTCCGGGAGGCGTGCGAGGCATGAAGTTTGTGGGGACCATAATCATCTATGCCTATTTGCAGGCGGTGGGAGCTATCAACTCTCATGAATCAATTTGCTTTCTGAATCCTTTGCAGCAGTAGAAAATGCAGAAAATAAAACGCCGGGAAGTTGACTCAAATTGTCAATGCCTCCCGGCTTTTTACCGGGTACTGGAATGTGCCGATAAAAGCTGCATTTTGCCCAAACAGAAGAACCCTTTTCCCGAATAGCAGGATATGGGTTCAAAGCGTTGACGAGGACGGTTTTCCTGCGTATGATGAAGATACAATTAAACGATGATTTAATTGTTCTGACAACAGGAACAAATTAAGAGAGGAGATTTTCAAAATGAAAAAGACTTACAAAATCGATGTGGATTGCGCTAACTGCGCCAACCTGATGGAAGATGCCGCCCGCAAGACCAACGGCGTACAGAGTGCTACGGTGAACTTTATGACCCTCAAGATGAACGTGGAGTTCGAGGAAGATCAGGATCCCAAGGCTGTTATGCAGGAGGTTCGCAAAGCCTGCAAGAAGGTGGAACCCGACTGCGAGATATTTCTGTAAGCCAGCGAAACGAAATGCCCTGTCGAGCGGCAGCTTGCAGGGCATTTTTTCTCTTAGATAAATAAACGAATAAGCAATTGTGAAAGGGGTAAAACGAAATGCAGGAGTATATCATCAACGGTCTGCTGATCGTGGTGGCTCTGCTGGCCGTGATCCTTCAGATCATCGGCATGCGGCCCTCCGCCGGTATGACCAAAAAACAAAAAGTGATGTTGTGGCGGATTCTGACTGCTACGGTTCTACTGTTAATTTTGCAGGTCCTGGGCGCAGGCGCATTTGAAGTGTTTGGCTCGGCAGGCCGCTGGGTACGTCTGGCTGTGTTCCTGGTGGATTATCTGGTTATTGGCTACGACATTCTGAAAAAAGCCGGAAAAGGTATCCGTAACGGTCAGGTGTTCGATGAGCACTTTCTGATGGCGGTGGCTACGCTGGGGGCTCTGGCACTGGCTGTATATGAAAACGGCGACTATCTGGAGGCCATTGCGGTGATGCTGTTCTACCAGGTGGGCGAATGGTTCCAGTCCTACGCTGTGGGCAAGAGCCGCCGGAACATCAGTGATCTGATGGACATCCGTCCTGATTATGCCAATATCGAACGGGAGGGAAAACTGGAACAGGTAGACCCGGACGAAGTGGGTATCGGCACCATTATTGTGGTACAGCCCGGTGAGAAAGTTCCTATTGACGGTACCGTAGTGCAGGGAGAATCCACTTTGAACACTGCCGCTCTCACTGGTGAAAGTTTGCCCCGTGAGGTCAAGACTGGCGATGAGATCATCTCCGGTTGTATCAACATGACAGGTTTGCTCCATATTCAGACAACCAAGGAATTTGGCGAGTCCACTGTCTCCAAGATTCTGGATCTGGTGGAGAACGCCTCCTCCCGGAAGTCCAAGTCGGAGGACTTCATTTCCCGCTTTGCCAAGATCTACACTCCTGCGGTGTGCTATGCCGCGCTGGCGCTGGCTGTATTGCCGCCGCTGGTACGGATGTTTGCCATGGGGCTGGATGCAGGCTGGGAGACCTGGATCTATCGTGCGCTGACCTTCCTCGTTGCCAGTTGCCCCTGCGCTTTGGTCATTTCCATTCCTTTGTCCTTCTTTGCAGGAATTGGCGGAGCCAGTAAGGCGGGCGTTCTGGTGAAGGGGTCCAACTATCTGGAGACCCTGTCACAGGCTAAGATCGTGGTCTTTGACAAGACCGGTACTCTGACCCAGGGCGTGTTCGAGGTCAACGCCATCCACCACAACGAGATGGACGAACGCAAGCTGGTGGAGTACGCGGCCCTGGCAGAGAGCGCTTCCAGTCATCCCATCAGCAAGAGCTTACAGAAAGCCTATGGCATGGAAATTGACCGCAGCCGTGTAACCAATATTCAGGAGCTCAGCGGCAACGGTGTCATCGCCACAGTGGATGATCATCAGGTCGCGGCTGGAAACGACAAGCTCATGAATCGTCTGGGGGTCCAGGCTATTCCGTGCCACAGCGTAGGCACCATTATTCACATGGCGATTGACGGGAAATATGCCGGGCACATTGTTATTTCCGATATCGTGAAGCCTCACTCCAAGGAAGCCATTCAGACATTAAAGTCGGCTGGGGTTCGCAAGACTGTGATGCTTACTGGTGACGCCAAGAAGGTGGCTGATAGTGTAGCCTCCGCACTGGGGCTGGATGAGGTTTACAGTGAACTGCTTCCTGCCGACAAGGTGGAGAAAGTGGAGCAGTTGATTCAGAACAAGCCGGAGAAAGAAAAACTGGCTTTTGTGGGAGATGGCATCAACGATGCCCCGGTGCTTCGCCGGGCAGACATCGGAATTGCTATGGGCGCTATGGGTTCTGACGCTGCCATTGAAGCTGCGGATGTAGTACTGATGGATGACGATCCAATGCAAATTTCCAAAGCAATCAAAATCTCACGCAAGTGCCTTGGCATCGTCTATCAGAACATCGTGGTGGCCATCGGCGTAAAACTGGTCTGCCTCGTGCTGGTCGCTCTGGGCTTCGCCAATATGTGGCTGGCCGTGTTTGCGGATGTGGGCGTGATGATTATAGCCGTCCTCAACGCTATCCGGGCACTGTTTGTGAAAAATCTTTAAAGTTCAGAAATAAACAAAAACAAAAGGGGGGACCCTTCCCGCATGAAGGCTTTATTTTAAATTGGTCCCTCAGAAGCATGTGTCAGTGAAGTTGCAGACAAACTGAATAGGTCAGAGTCCGCTGTTTCTCACCATATCCGTATTTTACGCATGAAAGGTTTGGTTCGCTGGCGCAGGAGTGGAAAGGCTATTTACTATGTTCTAAAACGCTTATTTTCACTACGCATTATCCGGAACTGCTGGATGAATATGACCGAAATGACGGAATTTGTATTGTAAGAAATCGTAATGGCATTACAGCATAAAATTTGAGCTATGCGGTGAATTTGCGGCAGTAGAGACCTTGGCAAGGATATGTAAAACGTATAAAGAAAAATACCCACTGATTCAGATTGAACTTCATACCGCAACAGCAGATACGGTTTATGAGATGATGAAAAAAGGACTTGTAGATAGAATTCAATATAAGCATTAGACATAATAAAATAATGGGTATAAAATAGATGTATAAGAGAAATTCAAATCTTATACATCTATTTTTATACAAGAAATTTGCAAAGAAAGGGGCTTTTTATTATGAGTAAAAAATTAGTGGCATTTTTCAGTGCAAGCGGAACAACAAAAAAAGTAGCAGAGATGATTGCAGAGGAAGCAAAAGCTGATTTATTTGAGATTGAGCCAAAAGTTCCATATACAAAGGCTGATCTTGACTGGATGGATAAAAAATCTCGGAGCAGTGTGGAAATGAGTGATAAGAAATACAGACCGGAGATTATGAAGAAAGAGATAGATATGAGCTCTTATGATGAAATCCTTCTGGGATTCCCTATCTGGTGGTATGTAGCTCCAACAATTATCAATACATTTTTGGAAGCCTATGATTTCAGCGGTAAAAAGATCGTTCTTTTTGCAACATCCGGTGGAAGTGGATTCGGTAATACTGTAAAAGAATTGCAGCCATCCGCACCAGAGGCTGTTATCACAGAAGGCAGTCTGTTAAACCGCGGAACAAAACAGAAAGTCAGTGAGTGGGTAAATTCTTTATAAACAGCAGTGTTATGGAAGTATACAGAATATAGAAAAAATGGTACAGACAGCAGGAAGAAATGTGCTTGGCGAATTTGCGCCGGAGTTTGCACATTTTAACGAAAGGGCATAATTTTTTCATTTGTTCTTGACAAGTAACCATTCGGTAACTATAATGTAGTTACCGAATGGTTACTTTGATAAAGGAGATAATTATGGCAGAGGGTACAAAGGAACGGATTTTGAGAACAGCACTGGAACTGTTTGCGCAGAACGGCTATCTGGGGACATCTATGAATGATATTGCAGGGCAGTTGGGAATTACGAAAGCTGCTTTATATAAGCACTATGCCAGCAAACAGGAAATCTTAGATAAGATCGTGGAGCGAATGAACAAGATGGACTATGAGCGCGCTGAGGCGTATGAAATGCCGGAAACGGAACCAGACGGCTTTGCGGAAGCATATCTGCATACACCAATTCAAAAAATTCGCACATACAGCCTTGCCCAGTTTGACCATTGGACAAAGGAGCCGTTTTCCTCCAATTTCCGTAAAATGCTGACGCTGGAGCAATACCGTGATTCCAAGCTTGCACAGCTTCACCACGACTATCTGGCGGGCGGTCCTCTGGAGTATATGGCGGCCATCTTCCGCAAATTGGCAGATTCTGATGAGGAGGCTATGCAGCTGGCGTTGGAATTCTATGGGCCAATGTATCTTCTATACAGTGTCTACGACGGTGCGGAGGAAAAAGAATCGGTTTCTTCCTTATTGGCGACACACATTGATCGCTTTATTGCCAAGGTTGAGGCTGGTTACAGATCAGAAGCTGCCGGGACAGCTGTTTTAAGCAGGAGGAATAACGGATGAACTATATTCGGATCACTAAAGACAATATTGACAAGGAACATATCTGCTGCGCCATGTCCGGTAAGCAGAGTGTTGTAAAAAAGGAATGGCTGCGGCAGCGCTTTGATGATGGACTTGTTTTCTATCGCAGTGAGGAACGCGGTAAATGCTTTATTGAATACATTCCGGCTGAAAACGCCTGGGTGCCGATTGCGGCAGATGGTTATCTTTACATTAACTGTCTATGGGTATCCGGCTCCATGAAGGGACACGGATACTCAAATGATCTGCTGGAGGCGTGTATCTGTGATGCCAGGGTGCAGGGAAAGAAAGGTATTTGCATTTTGTGCGCGGAGGGCCGAAAGCGGGAATTCCTCGCTGACCCGAAATTCCTTACTTATAAGGGTTTCCGTGTGGCAGACATATCCGACTGCGGGATCAATCTTATGTATCTTTCCATTGAATCGGGGGCACAACCGCCGTATTTCAAGGAATGTGCGAAACATCCGGTGATTGAAGAAGCAGGTTTTGTTCTTTATTACACCGATCAATGCCCATATACCTATTATTGGGTACCAAAGGTGCAGGAGGCGGCGAAGGAACATGGTATCCCGTTTAAGGTTATCCATATCACTGACAAAGAATCAGCACAGAATGTACCTGCACCGGTCACGACCTATGCATTGTTTCGGGACGGTCAGTTTCTGACACAGAGTATCCAGTCAGATAAAAAATTCCTGGCGCTGGCAGGTTTACAAAATTGATTTTACTCCGCTATTTTTGAGTCGCAACATAATGTTATCAAATGAAATGGAGAAAAAACGAATGAAAAATATATTGATTATTTCAAGCTTGCCAATGTGACGTGTCTTTGACCTGCGCACAATAAAGCTATCGTGCGATTCACAAGGAGTGAGTATAAAGCCCTGCAAAAGTGCTTTCGGATTTAAAAAAGGGATTCCGATACTGACAGAAAGGAAAAACATGGAGAAAAAATTGCAAAATCCAACCTCTAACAAAAATGAAACACCCGCACCGCAGGGAGGCAAATGGTCGGACGAGACGATCATTCGCTATATCATCCGTGCTTTTTTGCTGCTTATTGTATTCGCATGGGCGCTGGTAAACCTTGACGCTGTTTTGTGTTTTCTCGGCAAGGTGCTTGCACTGTTCACTCCGTTTCTGATCGGCGGCGCGATTGCTTTTTTGATCAACGTAGTTCTTCGGCCAATGGAATGCTGCTGGAACAAGGTGTGCCGCAAAGCTCCTGCAAAGCTGACCCGCCCCGTGTGCCTGACAGCAAGCACCGTGCTTATCCTTGGAATTCTATTTGCTGTGGTATTTATGATGCTCCCCAGCTTGCGGGAATCCGGCGATGAGTTTATCCAAAACATTCCGATCTATGTGGAGGAAATCGGGCGGTGGTGGGCTGACGTTGTCCAGTTTGCTGCAAAATATAACATTGTCCTGCCCGAATATGTCATAGACTCTGACCTGTTGATTGAGAAGGTCACCGCCTTGATCAGTGACGAGAAAAGCGGGATTCTCACCGTGACATGGGGCGCGGCAACCTCTGTCCTGTCGGTTTTTGTAGATGTTCTCTTGGGGCTTGTTTTTGCACTTTATTTGCTTGCGAAGAAGGAGGTCGTCGCGGCACATTTGAAAAAACTCATTGAGACAGTCCTTCCGCAAAAGACGGCGCAGCGGCTTCTTAGTATTGCCGCGCTGACCAATCAGACCTTCACAAATTTTGTCAGCGGCCAGCTTACCGAAGCGGTTATCATCGGTGTTCTGTGCTTCTTTGGAATGCTGATTCTTGGGATTCCGTATGCCGGTGCTGTCTCCGCGTTTGTGGCCGTCACTGCGCTGATGCCGATTTTTGGCGCATGGATTGGCGGCGGCTTTGGTGCGTTTTTGATTCTGCTGGCAGAACCTGGAAAGGCTCTGTGGTTCATTCTCTTTCTGATCGTTTTGCAGCAGGTGGAGGGCAATCTGATTTATCCCAAGGTGGTCGGCAAGTCCGTCGGACTTCCTGGACTGCTTGTGCTGATGGCTGTTACGATTGGCGGCGAAGCATTCGGCATCTTAGGGATGCTGTTCAGCGTTCCCGTCTGCGCCGTGCTGTTCAGCCTTTATCTGGAGTTCATGAAGAAAGCAAGCACCCTTTAAGTTGTGGTCTATTCAACAAAGACCACGGCAATTATCGATCATATTATTTACGATGAGATGGATGACCATTACGGCGCAGAGCTGGAATATCCCTGGAATGACTGGAAAGCTGTGCTGAGGCGCAACGACAATAATAAATGGTATGGTGTGGTTCTGAAAGTATCTGCTGATAAGTTGGGGGAGTCGGAAGCAGCCGGCATTGATCTAGGGCTGCCGTTCGAGGAAAAACGAAGGGTTTTCGAGGGAGGCAAGTCAAATGGAAGACGTTCGACTTGAATTATTCATTAGTTCTTGATAAGTAACCATTCGGTAATCATAGCGTAGTTATCGAATGGTTACTTTAATGAAGAAAATAATTATGGCAGAAGGCACAAAGAAACGGATTTTGAGAACAGCACTGGAACTGTTTGCGCATACGTGCCCAGTAAAGGATAGAGTTGTATCTTAACCTGAGTATAGTTATAATACAATTATGACAGCTGCTTTCCCAGGATTATCAATGACGAAAATGATGTATGACGATGATAGGCAGCAGGGAATTTCCTGGGTATAAAAAAGCTTGCGAAGCTAATGAGAAGGGATGACATCATGGGACATTTTTATTTTGTAAGACACGGACAGACTGTGTGGAATGTGGAGAATAAAATCTGCGGAGCAACAGACAGTCCGTTGACGGAGCATGGACGGCAGCAGGCGGCTGAAACCGGGAAAAATATTGTAGAAAGCGGAATCAAGGCAGATGAAATTCTCTATTCACCCCTTAGCCGTGCAGCAGATACAGCAAAAATTATTTCTGAAATGAGCGGGATTCCCTGTAGGGAAGAACCAAGACTCATAGAGCAGAACTTTGGAAAATGGGAGTCTACGCCGAGAGACGGCAAAGAGTTTAAGATGGCGAAAGCGTCATTTGCCTGCCGATATGAAGGGGGAGAATCCATGCTGCAGCTTGCACAGCGTATCTATAATCTGCTGGATGAGATAAAACAGGAGTCTGACCATAAGACATACATTCTGGTGGCACACAATGGAATTTCAAGGATGATTCAGTCTTATTTTACGGATATGACTAATGAAGAATTTGCATCCTTTGGCGTAAAAAACTGCCAGGTGGTGCGGTATGACTTCTAATATGTATGACCTTTCCGGTCAGGCTGCGCTCTCGACCAAGGGATATCGTTTGGAATTATGGAGAATGGAGTTTTCCAGATTTAACAACACTTTGCAAGAATTCTCCCATCCTCTCTAGGTGGTGAGATGAATTGCCTTTTGGGAAAATCATGCAATATCTGGCATATTAAAACTGCGCATATCTGTGCACATGAATGAAAACAAATATAGAAGAACAAATGTTCTGAAAAGCATAGACAAACAAGTGTTCCTGTGTTATGATATAATCAGTCGAAAGTAAAAAGAAAGGCTGATTTTATGAGAAAATTGGACAGTAATGCACATTCAGTGTTTCTACTCTATTATCATTTGATTCTGGTTATAAAATATCGAAAAAAGATACTGACGAATCCTGTTTCTGAGCGTGCCCGGGAGATTTTTGAATATATCGCTCCGAAGTATCATGTTACATTAGAGGAATGGAATCATGATCGGGATCATGTTCATATTATGTTCCGGGCCCATCCGAAATCGGAACTCAGCAAATTTATCAATGCGTATAAAAGCGCAAGCAGCCGATTGATTAAAAAAGAGTATCCGGAGATTCGGCAGAAGCTTTGGAAAGAAATGTTCTGGAGCCAGAGTTTTTGCCTGTTAAGTGCTGGTGGTGCACCCATTGAGGTTATCCGCCAGTACATAGAAACACAGGGAGAAAATAAGAGTGAACATCGTGTACCGTTTTCGGATTTACCCGAATAAATCTCAAAAAGAACTATTTGCAAGGACATTTGGTTGTGTGCGTTTCGTGTATAACCGGATGCTGGCAGAGAAGATAGAATATTATGAGAAAACCGGAAAAGTATTAAAGGTTACGCCTGCAAAGTATAAGGCAGAGTTTCCGTGGCTGAAGGAGGTAGACAGTCTGGCATTGTGTAATGCACAGCTGCATCTGCAGACAGCCTATAAGAACTTCTTTCGGGATTCTTCGGTTGGTTTTCCGAAGTTCAAGTCAAAAAAGAATCCGGTAAGAAGTTATACGACAAACTGCGTAAATGGAAATATTACTTTGCAGAATGGTAAACTGAAACTTCCGAAAGCAGGTTGGATCCGCATAAAACAGCATCGGAGTATCGATGATAGTTATACTTTGAAGGGCGCCACCGTCAGCCAGGAAGCAGATGACAAATATTATGTATCATTACTGTATGCGGCAGAAAAACCGGAACATAAAATCAGGCCAGTAAAAACCGCAATCGGGCTTGATTTTTCCATGAATGAATTGTATGTAGATTCCACTGGAACTCATGCAGATTATCCTCATTTTTTCCGAAAATACCAGGAAAAACTTGCAAGGGAGCAGCGCAGGTTGAGTCATTGCAAAAAGGGGAGTAGCCGTTACATGAAACAGAAAAAGAAAATAGCCAGACTCCATGCTCATATTGCACGTCAGCGGAAAGATTATCTGCACAAGGAATCCAGAAAGATAACCAATTTTTATGATCTTGTGTGCATAGAATCTTTGAACATGAAAGAAATGAGCCAGGATTCAAGGTTTGGAAAGAGTGTTCATGATAATGGATGGGGAATGTTTACTGATTTTCTTTCCTACAAATTAGAACGTGCCGGTAAGAAACTGGTTCGTATCGATAAGTGGTATCCCAGTTCAAAAATCTGCAGCTGCTGCGGAAAACTCAAAAAAGAGCTGAAACTGGAAGATCGTATGTATAGCTGCACTTGCGGAAATCAGATGAACCGTGATGAGAATGCAGCTATCAATATTTGCAGGGAAGGCTTGAGAATATTGGGAGTTGAACTTGATGCAGAAAGAAAAATCTCCTGATTTTCCCCAAAGAACATAGATTTTGGTTGGGACTGCGTAGATACGAAACAGTTCCGCTCATAATAACAGAACCGTGGGACACACGGGGATAGCTCGCCTATGCTTTGCCCAATAGGGCAATCGAACGAGAAGCCCCCACTTCAAGCGTTAGCTAAGTGGAGGGAGTATGTCACGGAGATATTCCAATTGCTGCCTGAGTATTTTGCTCATGAAAGTATTTTTAGGAAACCAAGAGAGAAGGAACGTATAATATGAAAACATATAAAGTTGGTCTGATTCGGGTGCTGACCACAGAGGACGAGGAATTGCTGCAGCTGCATGGAAAGCTGATAGAATCGTATTTCCCTATGTTCCAGGTGGTGTCACGATGTATTCCGGATCAACCGGAGGGAATTCATGACGATGAAACATTCGCTGTAGGTGTACCTAAGGTGGTGAATCTTGCAGTGGAACTGTGGAAGGAAGGCTGTCAGGCTATTATTATCAGCTGTGCCGGTGACCCGGGAGTTCCGGAGGCAAGACAGGCCGTACCGATTCCGGTTATAGGAGCGGGATCCAGTACTGCTGCATTGAGTCTGTTTTTTGGCAGTCATCCGGCTGTGTTGGGGATTACTGAAGATGTACCGTCAGGATATCAGCGGATATTCGGTGATCGGATCGTAGACAATGCAAAGGGAGATGGGGTAGAAAATGTCCTGGATTTGATGACAGACAGAGGATATGAGGCCACCATGAAAGCAGCGGCTGCGCAGAAAGAGATGGGTGCCGATGTGATTGCCCTTAGCTGTACAGGAATGTCCAGTATCCGTATTGCTCCTTCCATCGAAAAGACAGTAGGAATTCCGGTTCTGGATCCTGTTTTGTGTGAGGGACTGCTGACATTGTTTGAGCTATTGAGAAGAGAAAATATGGAGGATTAGGAGTTAGAATTAGGAAGCTTCGTCTATACTAAAATATAGGCGGAGCTTTTTTGTGTATAATGATTGTATCTTAAATGGAAGATCGATTATAATATAAATAGACAGAAAAACTGGCGGTTTATATAAATATTATGCTGGATACACATACATTCCCAGCAGCTGCTGAACACAGTAAAAGGCAATGGAGGCACCGGATAACCATAGCTGCAACTGTGGCGCAGAAAGTGAATGAGTGAAATTATGAAACGAATTAACAATGTTATGCCAATTATTTCTGGACCCTGTTTTGGTTTTGCCGGAATTTTTGTACACGAATTACGGATCGTACTTGCTAAGCTTGTGCTTTCGGGTAAAAAGCAGGAAGTTGTGGAGGAATAGGATCATGTCAAAAGATGAGTATTTGATTACCGATGCGCCGCTGAAAGCGTTGACGGTTTTTGCAATGCCGATGATTCTCGGCAGTTTTTTTCAGCAGGTATACAATATGGCGGACTCCATTATCGTCGGCCAGTTTGTGGGTTCCTCCGCACTGGCGGCGGTTGGCGCCTGTGCAGCGCTGACGAATGTTTTCATTTGTGTGGCACTGGGGGCCGGTGCTGGTGCAGGTGTGCTTGTGAGCCGCTATTTCGGTGCCAAAGAGTATGGAAAAATGAAAACGATTGTGTCTACATCACTGATCAGCTTTTTGCTGCTGAGCATCATCCTTGGTGTCTTTGGCTTTTGTTTTTCCCATGCGATGATGAGCAGATTACAGACTCCTGCCGATATTCTGGAGGAAGCAGTGCTGTACCTGCGGGTCTATTTTGTGGGCTTTCCGTTTTTGTTCATGTACAATATTCTCTCTACCATGTTCACTTCCATCGGTGAATCAAAAATTCCGTTGGGACTGCTGATCTTTTCATCAATCCTGAATATTGTAATGGATCTTTGGATGGTAGCCGGTCTGGGACTTGGCGTGTTCGGTGCGGCGCTTGCAACTTTGATCGCACAGGGCATTTCGGCTGTGTTTTCACTTTTGATTTTCCTTTACCGGATGCGGCGGTATAAGAGTATCTTTGCTTGGTTTGAGGGACAGGAGCTGCGCTCGATGCTTCGGATTGCTGTTCCGTCGGTTCTTCAGCAGTCTACCGTATCCATCGGTATGATGATCGTACAGGCGGTGGTAAATCCTTTTGGCACACAGGCACTCGCCGGATACGCGGCAACGATGCGTGTGGAGAATGTTTTTTCCCTGATTTTTGTGTCCATCGGCAATGCGGTTTCCCCGTTTGTTTCCCAGAATCTTGGCGCAAACAAAACCCAGCGCATCAAAAAAGGCTACCACGCAGCATTGGTGCTGGATGTGTGTTTTGCGGCGCTTGCTTTCCTTGTCATTGAAACGTTGCACACGCAGATTTCATCACTGTTCCTTGGAAAAGACGGAACCGCCCTGGCTTATCAGGTGTCGGGGGATTATATGAGATGGCTTGGTTACTTCTTTATTTTCATGGGAATTAAAATGGCGACCGATGGAGTCCTTCGCGGACTCGGAATCATGCGGCCATTCCTCGTTGCCAACATGGTAAATCTTGCGATCCGCCTGTCCGTGGCGTTGATCGGTGCACCGCGTTTTGGTATTAATTTTGTTTGGCTTGCCGTGCCGGCAGGATGGCTTGCCAACTTTCTGGTTTCCTATGCGGCACTGAGAAAATCCTGGCCGACTGAGAAAGTGGAGCCGTCTCAATAAATTTGGATGTACGGAAACGAAATACATACGTTTGTCTTGTTTGATTTATGAATATCGATTTTGTTAAAAATATGTATTTGCTTTAGAGGAAAAAACGAATATAATAACATAAACTGGCAGAAGGAGAAATTTGTGATGAAGAGACAGAAAGGTTTTACACTGGTTGAACTCTTGATAGTGGTTGTTATTATTGGAATACTGGTATCAATTTCAATCCCGATTTTTACGGCACAGATGCACAAGGCAGAGGTGGCGGCAGACTGGGCGAATCTCAGGGCATATTATGCGGAAATACAAGCAGATTATATGTCTACCCAGCAACAGAATCCGAAAGTTAAAACGGATTGGCATACAAATCCCAACTATGACTGGCATTCGGTGACTTTTTTAGATGGGCATAAGGCTGAGATAAAGGCTGGAACCTGTGCAGTTAGTTTTACTACGGATAAAGGATATTCAATTGCATATAATTGTAATAAAGGTCATGCAAAATGTGACTTAGGTTTAGGAGAGAAGTATACGAGTCAATGATATAGCTTGAGAATACATAAGGAATTTCCGGTTCTAATGCTGGACATCCACCCCAAAGTCAAGTATAATGAACTAGAACAGTTGTACGATTATAATAAACGGGTAATCAGAGCACAAGCGGACATCTGATTTCCCGTTTTTGTATTGCAATGTATCCGGAAGACAAACAGAAGGAGGTACCCTATCCGATGTCAAGAAAAAATCCGTTCGTCATGCCCATCCTCAAATGGGTAGGCGGCAAACGGCAGCTGCTGGACAGCATCAATCCGCTGATCCCGGAATGTTCGACCTATTATGAGCCGTTTATCGGGGGCGGTGCGGTGCTCTTTGGGAGACAGCCGAACAAGGCAGTGATCAATGACTCCAACGAAGAGCTGATCAATGTATACCGGATGATCAAGGAAGAGCCGGAAGAGCTGATTGCGGCGCTGAGCGCCCATAAGAAACAGAATTGCGAGGAGTATTATTATACGGTGCGGGCGTGGGATCGCGACAAGGAGACGTATCAGACGCGGACCAACGTCGAGCGGGCAGCGCGGATCATTTACCTGAACAAGACCTGCTACAACGGCCTGTTCCGCGTCAACAGCTCCGGCGAGTTCAATTCTCCGTGGGGCAGATATAAGAACCCGAATATCACGAACGAGGCGACTATCCATGCGCTGAATACGTATTTAAATAAAGCGAATATTACGATCAAATGTGGCGATTACCGCGAGGCGTTAAAGGGCATCCGGAAGGGCGCGTTCGTCTATTTTGACCCGCCTTATATGCCGATCAGCTCGTCGGCGTCGTTCACGGGCTACACCGCGGGCGGCTTCGGGGAGGAAGAGCAGATCGCATTAAAAGAGCAGTGTGACATGTTGAATGCAAAGGGCATCAAGTTCCTGCTTTCCAATTCGTCCTGCGAATTTATCGAGGATTTATATAAAGATTACATCATCGACCACGTGGATGCCAAGCGCGCGATCAACGTGAAACCGGAGAAGCGCGGAGAGATTCAGGAAGTTCTGGTACGCAATTATGAGCTTGATTGATGATAAATGGAGAATTTTATTTGATAAATACCGGATTGAGCGGGAAATTGAGAAACATGGGCGGTTTTACATCACCGCTGACCAGATCCGCGAAGTCAAGGAACCGCGTCTGATGACGAAATTTGACACGCGGGAATCCCTGCCGCGGGTGTTTGGAAAGAAGATTTCGATTCTTCCGGTGTCGCGCGGCGGCTATGTGCTGGGCGAGTTTGACTTGTATCAGGATTTTCCGGAGATTCCGTCCGATATCAAACGGGTGACGAGCGCGAAGATACCCGATTACTTTGAGTCGATTGACCTTCATGACATCCGCTCGGAAGCCAGCGCGATCAACGTTATGAGCATCACGGGGATTCTGGATGATTTTCTGGGCGAGGATCGCATGGTGCAGACGGTTTCGGGGCGGATGGGGTCTGGAAATTTTGAGTTTTATGTCAGCGACTATCAAAAATCAGAGCCGATTGAGAAAAAGCCGCTTATCCAGGTACAGAATTCGCAAGTCGAGATCGACGGTGGATTTGAAAATGAGAATGTATTTACGCTGATCGAGGGAAAAAACGTCGTCCACAGCAATTTTCTGATCCGGCAGCTCTATTATCCGGCGAGACTCTGGGCGGAGAAGATACACAAGCCGATCCGTCCGGTGTTTATGGTGTATTCGAATAATATTTTCCGCCTGCTGGAATATGAATTTACGGACCTGCGCTACTACAATTCGCTGCGGCTGGTGCAGGAGCGAAATTACAGCTTAGAGGAAATCGAGATCACGCTGGATGATTTATACGATGTCTGGGCACGGACAAAGGTCAAGCCGGAACCGGCGGTTACCTTTATCCAGGCGGACAGCTTTTACAAGGTTATTTCACTGGTGGAACGGCTGAACGAGAATCCAATGACGGGCGGTGAGATCGCGCAGCTTTTTGGATTTAAGGAGCGACAGTCGGACTATTATTTCAACGCGTGCCGCTATCTGGGACTGGCGGAGAAGCAGACGGATGAGGACGGCGTGAAAGTGCATATCACGGCGATAGGAAGACGGCTTTTGAAACTGCCGTATAGGGCGCGCCAGCTCGAATACGTCCGCCTGATTCTGGAACACCCGATTTTCCACGATTTATTTGAAGCTGCCCTTCAGATCGGAGATGTTCCGGACAAGGAGTATGTCGCAAAGAAAATGCGGGAATACCAGGTCTGCGGGGAGAATCTGATCGTGCGAAGGTCAAGTGCAGTGCGGGCATGGCTGTACTGGATTCTGATGCTGGTGAACGAAGGATAGGGAAATGGTGCGGAAGCGTTATATTTATTCCTTAGCGAACGTGAACCGCCTGACCGTTAGAAAACAGGGCATTCAGACAGAGAATAAAATATAGAAAGTTACAGGACAGCATATGGGCAGACAAGAGCAGACAAATCATCTTTTCAGCAATCGCGATCTGCGGATTCTTCTGGTTCCGCTGATCGTAGAGCAGATTTTAAACTCCCTGATGGGTACAGCGGACAGCATTATGGTCAGCAACGTGGGATCGGCGGCGATCTCGGCGGTTTCTTTGGTTGACTCCATCAATATTTTAGTGATACAGGCATTCTATGCGCTGGCGGCAGGCGGCACGATCGTCTGCTCCCAGTACATCGGACAGAAAGATAAGAAAAATGCGGAGGAATCCGCGAGACAGTTATCTTTTGTGGTGGCGTGCATCTCGTCGGCGGTCATGGCAGTCTGCCTTCTGACACGCGGACCGCTGCTGCGGCTGATTTTCGGCAGCGTCGAGGCGGATGTCATGGAGGCAGCGCAGATCTATTTCTTCTACACGGCGCTTTCGTTTCCATTTATCGCCCTCTATGATGCCGGTTCCTCGATCTACCGGGCGCAGGGAAATACAAGGCTTCCGATGACGATCGCGGTCGTCTCTAACGGGTTAAATATCGCCGGAAATGCGGTGCTTATCTGGGGCTTCCATCTTGGAGTTGCCGGTGCGGCGATTGCCACGCTCGGTTCCCGCGTTATCTCGGCAGTGGTGGTGTTCGCCTTTTTGCACAATCCCAGCCAGGAAATTGCGGTGCGTGACTATCTGCATATCCGTCCGGACGGACGCCGGATTATGCGGATTCTCTCATTGGGAATCCCAAACGGTATCGAAAATGCGATGTTCCAGTTTGGAAAGCTTGCGATTCAGTCAACCGTCTCGACCCTCGGGACGATCGCGATCGCAGCCCAGGCGATGACGAATATTCTGGAAAACTTAAACGGCATCGCGGCGATCGGTATCGGAATCGGCATGATGACGGTGGTCGGACAGTGTCTCGGCGCGGGGCGCAAGGATGAGGCGATCTATTATATCAAAAAATTGACGGCAGTGGCGGAGATCGTCATCATCGCAAGCTGTGCGCTCGTATTTCTGGCGACGAAACCGGTCACGATTCTGGGCGGCATGGAGCCGGAGAGTGCGAAGATGTGTCTCTACATGGTCGGATGGATCACGGTGGTAAAGCCGATCGTCTGGACGCTCGCATTTATTCCGGCATATGGAATGCGGGCTGCCGGGGATGTGAGGTTTTCGATGATTCTCTCCTGCATCAGTATGTGGGCGTTCCGGGTGACGCTGTGCATTTATCTCTGCCGCGTCCACGGCTTCGGACCGATCGCGGTGTGGATCGGCATGTTTACAGACTGGACGATCCGGGGCATCGTATTCACATTCCGCTTTATGGGCCGGAGATGGCTCGCGCATAAAGTTGTGTAAAAAACAGAGGGAGCAAAATGAAAATGGAGTTACAAATACTGGATTGGATTCAGCAGATGCGGACGCCGGTGGGCGATGTCTGGATGGTGTTTATTTCGCGGCTTGGAAATGCAGGAATGATTTGGATTCTGTTTACATGCCTGCTGCTTATGATTCCGCGGACGAGAAGATGGGGAGCTGCGCTGGCGGTAGCGCTCTGTCTGGATGCGATCATCTGTAATATCTTACTAAAGCCTATGGTTTGCCGGATCCGTCCGTGCGATGTGAATCAGACAGTTCAGCTGCTCATTGCCCGCCCGGCGGACTATTCCTTCCCGTCGGGACATACGGCGGCTTCGTTTGCTGCGGTCGCGGCTCTGTACTTTGCCGGGGCGAGAAAATGGTGGAAAATCACGCTGCCTCTGGCGATCCTGATGGCGTTTTCAAGAATGTATTTATATGTGCATTACCCGACCGATGTTTTGGGCGGCATGATTGTGGGATGCGCGGCGGGGTATTTTGGAAACCGGCTGGCGGCGCATCTGATACGGTCCTGGAGACGGAAGATGAAAAAACCAGAGGACAGAAAAAATAGATAATTTTATGTAAGAGATGCCAGAAGTTACTGGGCACGTATGCGTGTACAGTAATGCCAGAACACCTGTAATTGTCCCGTTTTTCTCTTGATATCCTTTATTTCCGATGGTATAATCTATAATCGAAATAATTTCTTTTATGATAGAAAAGGGATGATTATGATGGGGTTAGACCAGAATCAGTAATTTTATTCATTGTTAAAAGGTACGGCGTGATCTATCGACTCCAAAGCTTAGGATGATAGGAACTGCGTTTTTTGATGATGAGGTACCTGGAAAGCGACCAGGGGTAATGTGCTCTCGGAATCTTTCTGTGCTTGATTTTGTGAGATGATTTTTTTGTCAGTTGTGCCCAAATTTCTGAGGCGTTGGCGTTGCGTCCGCCTCTGAAATTCGGGTGCGGCTGGCGGAAAATCAGCCACAAAAGCAGGTGCAGAAAAGACTCCGAGAGTACATTATAGAGTGATGGAGGAGAAAGACATGTTAAATTACAAGAAATATAAGAGAGTTCCGGTGGTAGATTACCCGGAGCGTGAGTGGCCGAATAAAGAGATTGAGAAAGCGCCGATCTGGTGCAGCGTTGACCTGCGCGACGGCAACCAGGCACTGGTTGAGCCGATGGTCGTAGAGGAGAAGATCGAGATGTTCAACCTCCTGGTAAAACTTGGATTTAAAGAGATCGAGATTGGCTTCCCGGCAGCTTCCCAGATCGAGTACGATTTCCTGCGCCAGTTAGTAGAACGCAAGCTTATCCCGGACGACGTAGTTGTACAGGTTCTGACCCAGTGCCGCGAGCACCTGATCAAGAGAACCTTCGATGCCATCCAGGGTATTCCGAAGGCGATCGTACATATTTACAATTCGACTTCTACCTTACAGCGTGAGGTTGTATTCCATGCAGACCGCGAGGAAGTAAAGCAGATCGCGATCGATGGTACCCGCATGGTAAAGAAATATATGAAAGATTACGACGGAAAAGTAATCCTTGAGTACTCTCCGGAGAGCTTTACCGGAACCGAGCTTGATTTTGCACTGGATATCTGCACCGCTGTACAGGAAGAGTGGGGCGCAACCCCGGACAATAAGATCATCATCAACCTTCCGGCAACGGTTGAGATGACGACTCCGAACGTATACGCAGACCAGATCGAGTGGATGAACAAGCATTTTAAGAACCGTGACAGCATTATTTTAAGTATCCATCCGCACAATGACCGTGGTACCGGCATTGCAGCGACCGAGCTGGCTCTCTTGGCAGGTGCAGACCGTGTCGAGGGCACACTGCTTGGAAACGGCGAGCGTACTGGTAATATCGACATATTAAATATCGCTTACAATATGTTCTCGCAGGGTATCAACCCGGAGTTGAATCTGGAAAATGTAAAGGAGATCACCGAGGTTTGCGAGCGCTGCACAAAGATGACCGTTGATCCGAGACATCCGTATGCAGGCAAGCTGGTATTTACCGCATTTTCCGGTTCCCATCAGGATGCGATCAGCAAGGGTATGCAGGCGCTTCAGAAGAGAACCGATGGCATCTGGGAGGTTCCGTACCTGCCGATCGATCCGAGCGATATCGGACGCGAGTACGAGCCGGTTGTCCGCATCAACAGCCAGTCCGGCAAGGGCGGCGTAGCCTTCGTTATGGATTCCTTCTACGGATTCCGTCTTCCGAAGGGAATGCACAAAGAGTTTGCTGACATTATCCAGAAGATTGCAGAAAAGCAGGGTGAGGTAGCTCCGGAGCAGATCATGGACGAGTTCCGTGCAAACTATCTGGACAGAAAAGAGCCGATGCACTTCAAAAAATGCCAGATCACAGACAAGGAGTACGAGGGCGGCGCATTCGCAACCGTTGCAACTCTTACTTTTACCGCTCATGACACCGAGCGCACCGTTGAGGGCGTAGGTAACGGACCGATCGATGCGGTACAGAGAGCGATCGAGGAGGCACTTGGCATCGAGATCCGTGTTCTGGACTACAACGAGCATGCACTTCGTTCCGGTTCCGGCGCACAGGCAGCGTCCTACATCCATCTGATGGATGTAAAGAGCGGCCGGGCAACCTACGGTGTCGGCATCAGCTCTAACATTACGAGAGCATCTATCCGCGGTATCTTCAGTGCGGTAAACAGATTGTTCTACTAAAAAATAAAATGAATCAATTCAGAGTGACTGCTTGTGTGTGGACAGTCGCTGGTTTGGGCGGTATGCAGAAATGTGTGCCGCTCTTTTTCTGCCTGCCCGTGAACAGTAACAATTGAGTTACTGTTCACAGGTAGGCACTTTTGGAATCGAAAGTGCCGTAAGAAAACGTGGTGGCAGCAGGAATTTGCCGTATTTAAATGCGAAGCCACGGCAAATTCCGTTACTGGGCACGTATGCGTGAACAGTAACACAATTGAAACACGTTTTAGCGGATACTCCGCATTCCAATATTGACAAGAACAAAATCCCGGTGTTACGATATAGAAAACTGAAAAACGGCGTGAAATGACGATATTCGACTGAAAATTTCATACTTATGAAAAAGAGAAAGGAAGTCCGTGAAAATGATTCTAAGGGCGAAGTATTTAATTACCGGAGATGGCAGAACATGTTTGCAGGATCAGGCGGTGTATCTGGATAAAGAGGGAAAAATCGGCTGGATAGGAGACGCTGCGGAAGCGGCGGGGCGCTACCCGGAAGAGATGGTAAAGGATTACGGCGAGGCGACGATCCTGCCGGGACTGTTTGATATGCATGTGCATTTCGGCTACTACTACAGCCAGCCGGATCTGGATAATTATGACGATTATATGGTGGCATACTATGCGCTGGAGCAGGCGAAACAGTCGCTGCGGCTCGGTATCACGACGGTGCGCGATCTGTCCTGCCCGCCCAATCTGATGAAGCAGCTGCGCCTGGCAGGTCAGAAGGGATATGTGACGGTCCCGCGGATCATCCATGCGGACGCAGGTATCTGCATGACCGGAGGACACGGACATCAGGATGGGGTCGAGGAGGCGGACAGCCCGTGGGGCGTGCGCGCCGCTATCCGAAGACAGCTGCGCGCGGGAGCTGACTGGGTCAAGATCCTGACGAGCAACCGCGGCGATATTCCGGAATTTACCCAGGAAGAACTGGATGCAGCGGTCGATGAGGCGCACCGCCAGGGGGTGAAGATCGCGGTTCATTCAGGTACGCAGCCGTCGATTCAGATGTGTATTGACGCGGGATTTGACACGATCGAGCACGGAACCTTTTTAACAGAGGCGCAGGCGCGCCAGATGGCGGAAAAAGGAATCGCGTGGACGCCGACGATCACGGCGTACACATATTTGTATGAGCAGACAAAGCAGATGATCGAGGCGGGTGTGGACATGGACAACCCGATCGCCGCCAGAGCCGTTCACGATCAGGCATTTTTCAAACCGGCGTTTGAGGCATACCGGGATAATTTTAAAAAGCTCTATGACACAGGGGTTACGGTGCTGGCAGGCAGCGATATGGTGCTTTACAAGGCACCGCCGCTTCCGATTCATCAGGAACTCGGCTATATGGTAGACTATGGAATCACGCCGATGGAGGCGATCCGCACGGCAACCTACAACGCGGCAAGCGTGCTTGGAATCGAGAAGGAGACGGGTAGCCTGAAAGAGGGCCTGGCGGGGGATCTGCTGGTTGTAAAGGGAGATGTCTCAAAGAATATTCGTGCGCTGGATGATGTGCTGGAAGTGTATCTGGCAGGAGAAATAGTGTATACGGCATAAAAGATATGAAAAAGCTGTCTTTTTCAGAAATGCAGGAGTTTTTGTTTCCTGAGATGGGAAAAACCAAAAAGAAAATAAAAACATCTTGAAATTCTAAAAGAGACAGCTTTTATTATGTATCTATACCGCGCAGACTGTTTAAAATACGACTTCATTCCCATGAACAAACGGATTCGGCGTGTGTACGGTCAGAATCTTAACGACACGGTTTGTGTTGTTGACCCAGTCATGCGGGGTCTGGGAGTGGATCTGGATGCTGTCGCCCGGATTCAGGCAGTATTCGCTGCCGTCCAGATATACGGTCAGGATACCCTCCAGAACGTAGATAAATTCTTCACCGTCGTGCTGATTCATCTCAAGCTGGTTTTCAGAGCTTGTGGTGGCAGACGGCATCAGGTGGAAGATACGCGGAAGACAGGCAAATCCCTGTGCATTTCCATTGACCAGGTACTGTACGATCTGGGGGTTGATCTGGGAACAGTGCATGGCAAAACTCCGGCTGACCGGGGATTTCTCCTGATCGGCGGAGGAGTCAAAGAACGAAGACAGACTGACTCCGAGAATCGTAGCAAGCTTTGCCAGAGAGTCGATTGCAATCGAAGAGAGACCGCGCTCCAACTGGGAAAGAAAGCCGATGGACAGACCGGACTCTTCGCTGAGCTGTTTCAGTGTGTATTTTTTTGCGGTACGGAAGGCTTTTACCTTGGCACCGATGGTAACATTATGATCCATAGATATATCCCCCTTGCGGCATCATTCTTTAATATAATATATTCACTATACAGGATTTTTGTTGGAACGTCAACCAAAGGGGTAGTTTTGACGGGTAAATTTAATTCGAAATGGAACGATTTTTTGGGAAAAGACCAAAATGGGCGGCGGATTTGGAGAAGTGAATCAGTGAGCGGATAGATGGGGGAGAAAATGGGATAGAGAAAACGGATGGACAGAAAATAAAAACAGGGGGAGAAACAGAATGAAGGAAATAGTACGCGCTTCGATCGAGGATTGTTCCCAGATCGAGCGCTTCCGTTTGGTGACTCGTCTGGGGAATGCGATTCTTTCCAATGGCGGGGAGGTATTCCGGGCGGAGCAGGCGATGGAGTATGCGGCGCGGGCGCTGCGTCTCGAAGCATTCAATGCGTATGTGATTGCAAATGGGATTTTTTCAAATGTGGTGATTGACGGGCGGTTTTATTCCAGCCGTATCTGCCATGTGCCGCTGGCACCTACGATTCTATGCCGGGTGGATGCCTTAAACGATTTGTCGAGAAAGATTGCGGCGGGTAAATGTGGTCCTTATGAGATGCGGATGCGCCTTGAGCAGATTGAACAGATGAAAGTGATCGAAAATCGGGGAAAGGTTCTGGCGGCAGGAATTGGAAGCGCCGGATTTTGTTACCTGTTCCAGGGCAGTCTGCGCGATACGGCGGCGGCATTTGTGACGGGCGTGCTGCTGTATTTGTTCCTTTTATACGCAGCTCCGCGCTTTTCCTCGTCCCGGATGATGCAGACGATCATGACGAGCAGCGTGCTTGCATTGTGCTGTTGTTTTCTGTGTTGGATCGGGCTGGGAGAAAGCCTGGATCATGTCATGATCGGAGCTGTGTTCACGCTGGCGCCGGGGGTGCCGCTGACCAATTCGATCCGGAATTTTTTGGAAAATGATTATTTATCCGGTCTGATCCGTTTTGTAGACGCCTTTTTGACGGCGGGCTGTATCGCGATCGGAGTTGGTGTGGCACTGCGGTTCTGGATGTTTGCGATGGGAGGTATGCTCTGATGGAAATGGCAGGGGAAATTCTGGGGCAGCTTCTGGCGGCCTGTGTCGGAACTGCCGCCTTTTCGGCGCTGTTTGGAGTTCCGAAGAAGTATTGGCTGGATTGTGGTATCTGCGGGGCAGTCGGCTGGGGCGTGTATCTGGCGGTCATGGCAGCTTATCAGACGCCGATCATCGGGACCTTCGCGGCGAGCGCGGTTTTGACGATGCTGTCGCGCTGTCTGGCGGTACAGCGGAAAGCGCCGACGCTCCTCTTTCTGGTCTGCGGCATCTTCCCGCTTGTGCCCGGAGCGGCGATCTATTATACCGCCTACAACTTTTTTATGGGGCAGGAAGCGCTGGCGCTCCAGTATGGCATGGATACAATCAAGATGGCGATCGCAATCGGGCTGGGGATCGGAGCGGCATATTCGCTTCCGGGACACCTGTTTGGATGGAAGCGGGAGATAGAGGTGTGGGAACCTGAGAAAGAGGGTAAAAAGTAGCCGCGGTTTACTTTTCTTTTAAAATATAGTAGAATACCCTCATACTATTAAGGAAAATATGATCAGCTGCGGCAGGCGTGGGGTGTTCTGCGGGCTTGATGGAGGGGACAGACATCGATATGGACAGTAAATTTTATGAGCCAGAAGTTCTGAAACAGCTGCAGGGAGAGATTCTGTCGATTCTGGATGATTTTATCCGGATCTGTGAAGACTATCATCTGGAATATTTCGGGATAGCCGGAACGGGAATTGGTGCGCTGCGGCACAAGGGATTTATTCCCTGGGACGACGATATCGATATTGCGATGCCGCGGCGGGATTTTGAGCGCCTGCTCCGGATCGTGGAAAAGAAGATGAGCGACCGGTATCTGGTTCTCAATGCAGAGCGATATCCCAATTATCCGCTGATGACGACCCGTCTGGTGAAGAAGGGGACGGTGTTTGTTGAGGAGGTTATGAAGGATGTGGACTGTCCGTTCGGCATCTTTCTGGATCTTTATGTGCTTGACAATGTGGCGGACAACCCGGTTCTATACCAGATTCAGTCGTGGACGGCCTGGTTCTGGAGTAAGCTGATGATTCTGCGGGCGATTCCGCGTCCGACGCTGCAGCAGCGGGGCATCAAGGCGAAGCTTATCTGGGCGGTCTGCGGGATGGTCTACAAGGCGATGAAGCTGCTCCATATCTCGCCTCAGTGGCTGCGGATGCGCTGTGAGCGGGTCTGCCGTAAATACAATAAATACCGGACACGCCGGATGGCATTTCTGCCGGACACAAGCCCATACTGGAATGTCGTGGATCGGACGCGCTGTTATCCGCTCCGGAAGCTGGAATTTGAGGGCAGACGCATGAATTTCCCAGGAAATATCGAGGAAATGCTGACAAAAATGTATGGCGATTTCATGCAGCTTCCGCCGGTTGAAAAACGCAAAACACACACGCCGAGCCGGCTGGAATTTTCAAAGGAAGAGATACTGTAGTGGTAAAATATTTAGCGAACGCCCTGATCGGTGGAGACGGGCAGATTGAAAAACGAAATATGAGCTGGAATATGATAGGGAGCTTTCTCTATGCACTGGCGTCCATGGTGCTGACGATCGCGGTCATCCAGATTGTCGGCGAGGATGAGGGCGGTATCTTCTCCTTTGCGTATTCTACATTTGGTCAGCATATGTTTATGGTGGCCTATTTTGGCATCCGCCCGTTCCAGATCACGGATACGAGGCGGCGGTTTACGTTTGGCGAATATCTGCGGCTGCGCCTGATGACCTGCGGCGCGGCGCTGGTAGCCGGGCTTTTTTATGTGACGGTGATCAACCGGGACTATGCCTTTGTCAAGGCGGCGACGGTGTTTTTAATGGTCGCGTACAAGGTGATCGACGGTTTCGCGGACGCTTACGAGGCAGAATTTCAGCGTGATGGACGCCTGTATCTGACGGGCAAATCAAACGCATTCCGGACGGTTTTATCGGTCGGTGTCTTTTTAGGCAGTTTGAATGCGACCCACAACCTGGTTGGCTCCTGCCTGGCGGCGGTACTGGCGCAGCTGGCGGGCGTGTGCCTGTTTGATTTTTCGGTAATCGGTCATCTGCCGCAGGTGGACTGGGAGGTCCGCTCCGGGCGTGTCGGGCTGTTGTTTAAAGAAAATGTAGTCCTGTTTTTATCGGTTATTCTGGATTTTTATGTTTTTTCTGCCGCGAAATATGCGATCGAGGGCAATATGGCGGACAAGTATCAGGCGGTATTCGGTGCGATCTTTATGCCGACCAGCGTCATCAATCTGGTGGCAGGCTTCGTCATCCGCCCGTATATCACGAAACTCTCGGATCAGTGGGAGCGGAATGCGCTCCCGGAATTTGCCGGGACGGTAGGCCGGCTGGCGGCAATCATCGCGGCGCTTACGGCGCTGGCAGTCGGGGGTGCCTGGATTCTCGGAATCCCGGTTCTCTCAATGTTATATCCGAAGATTGCGTATATGCTGCGGGAATGCCGCCTGGCGCTGGCGTTTATCATTCTGGGCGGCGCGTTTAATGCGTATGTGAATCTGTTTTATTATGCACTCATCATTATGCAGGAGCAGAAACGAATTTTTCTGGGTTATGTCGGTGTGACGGCAGCGGCGCTCCTTATTTCTTCGCCCTGTGTACGGGCGGCGGGACTGCTGGGAGGATCGCTTTCGTATCTGCTTTTGATGGCGGCACTGACTGCTTGCTTTGGACTGACGTCGCTTGTGATGTACCGGAGGCGGGTACGCGGGATATAGGATAGATAGATTTGGAGGAAATGTATGATTAATTTTGCGGTAGGACCGGTTCAGATGGACGAGGAAATCCGGGCGATCGGGGCGGAAGAAGTGCCATATTTCCGCACACCGGAATTTTCTGCAATTATGAAGGAAAATGAGCGCCTGATGAAGCAGTTCACGGGGGCGCCGGAGGATGCGAGGGCGGTTTTCCTGACAGGTTCGGGCACGGCGGCGATGGAAGCGGCAGTCATGAACCTTTTTACAGAGCGCGACCGCGTGCTGGTCGTAAACGGCGGCAGTTTTGGCGCGCGGTTTGCGAAAATTTGTGAGATCCATGAAGTTCCTCATGAGGAGATCCAGCTGGAGAGCGGACGGGCGCTTCGGGCAGAAGACCTGGCACCGTATGAGGGAAAAGGATTTACCGGATTTTTAGTCAATGTCCATGAGACTTCCACGGGCGTTCTCTATGATATGGAGCTGATTTCGGACTTTTGCAGACGAAACCAGCTGATTCTGGCGGTTGACGCGGTCAGCTCGTTTCTTGCCGATCCATTTTGGATGGGAAAATGGGGCGTTGATCTGGTGCTGACCGGTTCTCAGAAAGCGCTGGCACTTCCGCCGGGACTCTCGATTCTGGTGCTGGGGGCGCGTGCGATCGCGAGAGTGCAGGAGACGGTGGTTCGCTCGATGTATTTTGATCTGCGCGACTATCTGAAAAATGGCGAGCGGGGGCAGACGCCGTTTACACCAGCGGTCGGAGTGCTTTTACAGCTTCATAAACGACTGACGATGATCGAGGAAAAAGGGCTTGCGGCAGAACAGGCACGGATCCGCTGTCAGGCGGAGGATTTCCGAAGCAAAATAAAAGATCTTCCGTTTGAGATCGTTTCCAATTCTCTCTCGGCGGCATTGACGCCGCTTCACCCGACGGGCGTGGACAAAGAGGGGAAAACGGTCTCAGCGCATCGGATTTTTGAGATTTTGAAGGATAAATACGGCATCTGGATCTGCCCGAACGGCGGCGCGCTTGCCGACACGGTGTTCCGTGTCGGTCATATCGGCGCATTGACGCCGGAAGACAATGACAGCCTGATTGCGGCATGGAAAGATATGCAAAGGAGGGGACTTCTGTGAAAGTATTGATTCTGGCAGCGGGACGGGGAACCCGGATCTCGCGTTATCTGTCGGGAAAACCAAAATGTACGGTGGATATCGGCGGCGGGCAGTGCCTGATCGAGTACACGATTGACCTGCTTCATTCCCGCGGCATCCAGGATATCGGCATCGTGCTGGGCTATGAGGCGCAGGTGATCCGCGAGGTCTTGGCAGACAAGGGAGTTTCCTTTTTCTACAACCCGTTTTACGATGTGACAAACAGCATCGCGTCTGCATGGTTTGCGAAGGAGTTCCTGACAGGGGACGATCTGCTGATCATGAACGGTGACGTATACCTGGAGGAAAAATTGCTTGACCGGATCCTCGCGCAGGGCAGGAGCCCGGTGATGTTTGCGGACGAGAGCCGCCGGGAGACAGCGGATTATAAGTTCTTCTATGAAGATGGAATTTTGAAAAAATATGGAAAAGAGCTGACCGGGGATGATGTGACGGGCGAGTACATCGGAATCGGACGGTTTTCAGCGGCATTTATGCCGGAATTTATCTGCCGGATGGAGGAGATGATCGACCGCCAGGAGCACGGCGTCTGGTGGGAAAATGTTGTTTACAGCATGACCGGGCAGCAGCCGGTCTATGTCGAGGACGTCAGCGGGCATTTCTGGGCGGAGGTTGATTATATTGAGGATTATGAGCGCATCCTGGAACACAGGGGCGTGGAGAAGATAGTGCGCTAGAGCGCTTGATTTGAAAGACAAAACACGGTTCACGGGTAGGCACTTTTGGAACCGAAAGTGCCGTAAGAAAACGTGGTGGCAGCAGAAATTTACCGAATTTAAACGGGAAAAATAAGGGAGAAGTACAGATGCAGTTTAACAGGCATTTTATCAATCGAATAGAGAAAAAAGATGTGCTGCGGCTGCTTCTGGCGCTTGCGGCAGTCTTTGTGATCGGTGTTCTGGGCGAGTTTGTCTGCAATTTCCCGGCGCTCCGGGCAAATGGATGGACGCGGCAGGCGACGCGGACGATCGCTCTGGACGAGGTGCAGGTGAGCGGATTTGAGCGGGTAGAGACAGAAAAGAACGGTTTGGGTGAAATCACCGGAGAGCCGGGGCAAACCATTGGAGAGAATAGGCGGCAGGTGGAAAATACAGAGGTGCTGCAGCTTTCGGATGCAAGCGGTTATCTTCACATTCCACTGGACGGCAGCTATGTCAGCCAGTTTCTCTACCACTATGATTACGATGGTCTGTTAAATGCCACCGTCCGCCTCGGTTACCGCAACATCTACGGCGAGCAGCGGGAGCACGACGCAAAGATGGTCATGGACCGCAACTGCCGGGTGCTGAAATTTTCTTCGATTCCGGTGAATGGAAAGCTGGACTACGTGGATCTTCTGATCACGCGGGAGGATCTAGACGAAGAAGGGCTTTCCTACATGAATTTTGGCGGGATGCCGCTTGCACTGACCGGATTTGCGACGGTGGCGCGGGCAGGTATCAACTGGTACCGGCTGGGACTGTTCTGGTGTGCGGCGGCGGTTTTGATCGCACTTCTCTGTTTCCGGGATTTCGTGGCAAAGCGCATCGAGGTTGGATTTCTGCTGATCTCCCTGACGTTTGGAACAATATTTTCACTGTCGCTCCCGGCAAATAAGGTGAGCTGGGATGAGGAAGTGCATTTCGCGCAGGCGTTCTGGATGGCAAATTACCGGACGCCGGTGCAGGCGGAACCGGCGCTTATACAGGAGTTTACGGCGGGCGCAGATACCTGGCCGTACAATCAGCCGGAGAGTCGGGACGAGCAGGCGGCGCTCACTTCGTATCTGAATCAGAATGCGGGTTACCGGCACGGTGAACATCTCTGGAGTACGGATCTCAACAAAACGACGATGACCGGATATGTGGGCTCGGCGCTGGTGCTGAAAGAGGGTGGGCTGCTTCATATCCCATTTGGAATCCTGTATAAGCTGGGGCGGCTGGGAAATCTCTATGTCTATGCGGCAGTTTTGTATTTTGCCATCAAAAAAACACCGGTCGGCAAGGCAATCCTGACATTTCTGGCGCTGATGCCTGAGCCGATGATGCTGGCGGGGGCATATTCCTATGACCCGACCGTCACAGCGTTTTTGTGGCTGTCTTTTGCGGGCATTCTGGAAGCGGCGCTTGGCGGGCGGAAAATGGACTGGAAAGCGTATGCGCTCATCGTGCTTACCTTTGTCTGGGGCTGCCGCGTCAAGGCGGTATATGCGCCGCTCATTCTGCTGGGACTGATGATTCCGGCAGAAAAGTTCCGTTCTAAACGGGAAATGTACCTGATGAAGGGCGGATTTATCGTGATCTGCGGTCTGATGATGCTATCCTTCATCCTGCCGGTTCTGATCGCGCCGCGCGATATCGGGGATACGAGAGGCGACAACACCAGCGAGAAAGGGCAGATGGCATACATTCTGGGACAGCCGCTTGCCTATGCATGGGTGCTGATGTGCAACCTGTTCCGGACGCTTCCGTCCTATGTGCTGGGCGAAAATTCCCTGGGGCTTCTGGGACACACGGGAACGATGTCATTTCCGTGGGCGCTGTATGCTGGTTCGGCGGCCGTTATCCTCACAGCCGGGCAGTCATCCTGTGGAAAACGTCTGTCAAAAAAACAGAAGCTGTGGATATTTATACTCTGCGCGGGAACGGCGGTGCTGGTCTGGACTTCGATGTACATCGCATTTACCAGACCGGGTAATACCTATATCGACGGCGTACAGGGGCGCTATTATCTGCCATTTCTGCCGCTTGTCTGGCTGGTATTAAACCCGGAGCGGGTGATGGTGCGGATGGAGAATAAAAACTATCATGCGCTGGTGTTAGGGGCGGCGGCGCTGATTCTGGCGGCAACGGTTTATCTGGATATCTGGATGAAGTTCTGCCGGTAAGCATAAGCAAGCTAGAAGAAGGCAAAGGTTACTGTATACGGGTAGGCACTTTTGGAACCGAAAGTGCCGTAAGAAAACGTGGTGGTAGCAGGAATTTGCCGTATTTAAATGCGAAGCCACGGCAAATTCCGTTACTGGGCACGTATGCGTGAACAGTAACAGGCAAAGATGTTTGAAACGTTAAAAGCGATCATAAGTCTGGCAAAAATCAATTCAAGCAGGTACCGCTCTTGAAAAACGAGAAGGCAGAAGTGTGGCATGAAAGAGCGAGAGAGAAAGGGAAACGAGATGCAGCAGAAAATTATTCATACATTTGCGGTCTGTGCATACAAGGATTCGCCGTATCTGGAAGAATGTCTGCGTTCGGTGACGAGCCAGACGGTCAAATCGGAGGTGATCTGCTGTACCTCGACGCCGAGCAGCTATATCCGGGAGCTGACAGCGCGGTATCAGGTGCCGCTCTATGTGCGGGACGGGGCGAGCAATATCCGTGAGGACTGGATGTTTGCCTATGGAAAAGCGCAGGGGCGTTTCGTCACGATCGCGCATCAGGACGACCGATACCGCAGCGATTATGCCGAAAAGCTTTTAAAAGCATGGAAGAAATATCCGGATCTGCTGCTGTTTGCGAGCGATTATCTCACGATCCGCATGACGGAGAAAGAGGGGGAAATGAAAGCCATTCCGGAGTCATTTAACATGGTCTGGCTGGTAAAAAAGATACTGCGCCTGCCGCTGCGTTTCCATTTTCTGGCGGACCGCACCTGGATCAAGCGGAGCAGTGTCTGGTTTGGCAATTCGATCTGCTGTCCGTCCTGCACGTACAATAAAGAACAGATTGGGGACGATATGTTCCATTCGGAGTATGATTTTGCGCTGGACTGGGACAACCTTTACGAGCTGGCGGGCAAAAAAGGGCGTTTTATCTGTTCGGAAAAACCGCTGATTGCCTACCGCGTCCATGCGGCGGCGACGACGAAAGCCTGCATCGAGGACAACCGGCGCCCGGCGGATGAGATGGCGATGTTCCGGAAAATGTGGCCGGACTGGATGGTAAAGATTCTGATGCATTTTTACAGAAAAGCCTATAAGGAGTACGAAAAATGAGAAAAGCCGATGTGATTATACCTACGTTCAAACCGGGGGATAAGCTGGAAAAACTTCTGCGGCGGCTGTTGGAACAGAGTGTGCCGGTGGACCGTGTGATCATCATGAATACGGAAGAAAAGTACTGGGATGCTGAGCGGTTTGAGTCCTTATTTGAGGGGGAAGATACGAAGCTGACCGTGTGCCATATCCGCCAGTCGGAATTTGACCATGGAAGGACGCGCCATGAGGGAATTTTGAAATCAGATGCGGATGTCTGCATCTGCATGACGCACGACTGCGTGCCGTATGACCGGAATCTGGTGAAAGAGCTTCTGGAGGCGCTGGATGCTTCGGAACGTGTGGCGGCAGCATATGCGAGACAGCTTCCGGCGGCGGACTGCGGTGTGATTGAACGGTATACGAGGGACTTTAATTATCCGGCGGTGAGCCGTCTGAAAGGGAAAGAGGACGAGGACGAGCTGGGAATCAAGACGTATTTCTGTTCCAATGTCTGCGCGGCATACCGGCGGGATATTTACCTGAAGCTTGGCGGATTTACGAAGAAAACCATTTTCAACGAGGATATGATTTTTGCCGGACACGCGGTGGAAGCCGGGTATCAGATTGCCTACGCGGCGGACGCGCAGGTCATCCATTCCCACAATTATACGGCGATGCAGCAGCTGCACCGGAATTTCGACCTCGGCGTATCGCAGGCGGATCACCCCGAGGTGTTTGGGCGACTTCATTCGGAGGGCGAGGGAATCCGTCTGGTAAAGAAAACAGCGAAATGGCTGGTGGAAAATGGTCATGTGCTTCTTCTGCCGCAGCTTGTGATGGCGAGCGGAAGTAAATATGCCGGGTACTGGCTGGGAAAACATTATAAAAAGCTGCCGGAGGGGCTGATTCGAAGCCTGACGATGAATCCGGCATACTGGGAAGGAGAAGCGGGCGATGGAAGATAAGGCGTTATTGTCCACAGAAGAAGCTTCTGGGGCGGAAAAAGCCGAACTTTTGATAGTCATACCGGCGTACAACGAAGCCGAAAATATAGAGCGGGTTGTGAACCATCTGACTGCCAATTTTCCGCAGTATGATTATGTGGTCGTCAATGACGGATCGCGCGATGAGACGGCGGCGATCTGCCAGAGAAATGGATATAATCTGTTGAACCTTCCGGTCAATCTGGGACTGGCGGGGGCATTTCAGGCGGGACTTAAATATGCCGACAAGTACGGATATCAATATGCGGTCCAGCTCGATGGAGACGGACAGCACCGTCCGGAGTATCTGGAATCCATGATCAAGAAAATGGAAGAAGGTTACGATATCGTCATCGGTTCCCGGTTTGTCGGGGAGAAAAAGCCATTTACGATGCGGATGCTTGGAAGTAATCTGATCGAGATGGCGATCCGCTTCACAACTGGTGTCAATATCAAGGATCCGACCTCGGGAATGAGGATGTTCAGCAAGCGCATGATCCGCGAATTTGCATCGGGGCTTAACTACGGTCCGGAGCCGGACACCGTTTCCTACCTGATCCGCCAGGGCGCGCGGGTGGCGGAGGTGCCGGTCATCATGGATGAACGGATTCTGGGAGTCAGTTACCTGACACCGGTCAATGCGATGCGGTATATGCTTAAAATGCTGATTTCGATTCTGTTAATCCAGAATTTCAGAAAGAGGAGGTAGCGCCATGACGCCAACACTCAGAGTTGTCCTGATCGTCGTGTCGATCCTGACAACCTTTATGATTATGCGGAAGATCCGGCAGTCAAAACTCCAGATCGAGGATTCGATTTTCTGGCTGGGATTCTCGTCCATTCTCATTGTGTTCAGTATCTTTCCGGGGCTGCCGGATCTTTTGGCGGAGCTGGCGGGAACGTACACGACTGCCAATTTTATCTATCTGGCGGTTATTTTCCTCCTGATTGTGAAAATGTTCCATATGTCGATCAAACAGTCGCAGCTGGAGACGAAGATCAAGGATCTGGCGCAGAAGATTGCGCTGGATGAAAATGAACGGGGGAAAGAGGCACAAACATCTGTAAAAAAGGTTGTCAGCCAGAAAAACGAATGATATAGTTAAGGATGGCACAGCCGAAAAGGATGATGCCAGTTACGTATTGAAAAATGAATTGAAATATCTGCATAAGAAGGAGATAGAAAAATGGGAAAGATTAAAGTAACACCATGTGACATCAAGGGACTTTATGTAATTGAACCGACTGTTTTCAAGGACGAGCGCGGTTATTTTATGGAGACATACAATCAGAACGATTTCCATGAGGCGGGACTCGACATGGTATTTGTACAGGACAACCAGTCCATGTCTGTCAAGGGCGTTCTGCGCGGACTTCATTACCAGAAACAGTATCCGCAGGGCAAGCTGGTGCGTGCAGTGCGCGGTACCGTATTTGATGTGGCGGTAGACCTTCGTACCGGTTCTGAGACCTACGGAAAATGGTTTGGCGTGGTTCTTTCCGCGGAGAACAAGAAGCAGTTCTACATTCCGGAAGGATTTGCACACGGCTTCCTGGTACTGTCCGATGAGGCAGAATTTGCATACAAATGTACCGATTTTTATCATCCTGGCGATGAGGGCGGTATGGCATGGAACGATCCGGAGATTGGCGTTGAGTGGCCGATCGAGGAAGGCATGGAGTTGATTATTTCGGAGAAAGACCAGAAATGGGGCGGCTTCCGGGATGCATTCAAATTTTAAGAATGGAGTTAGGATAGAATGCGGGAACTGATTTCCCTGTTTCGGGAACTGATAGGAAAAAGAAAATTGGTCACCGAGCTTGCCAAGGCGGATTTCCGCAAGCGCTTTGTCGGCTCGTATTTTGGAATTGTCTGGATGTTTATCCAGCCGATGGTTACGATCGCGATCTATGCGTTCATCTTCGGTGAACATGGCATGAAAAATGCGCCGCCGGTTCCGGGGGCGACTTATGTCATCTGGCTGACGCCGGGTATCATCCCGTGGTTTTATTTCAGCGAGATTTTAAATACGGGTACAAATTGCCTGCAGGAGTACCATTATCTGGTTAAAAAGGTAGTATTCCAGGTGGAGATGCTTCCGGTTATCAAGCTTATCTCCTGTTTCCTGGTACATGCCTGCTTCCTGATCATTATGGCGGGGCTGTACCTGATTGACGGGCGTATGCCGTCTGCAACCTGGATTCAGGTGTTATACTATTCCTTTGCGGCGTCGATGCTTGGACTGGCGCTTACCTATTTTACCAGCGCCGTGCAGGTATTCTTTAAAGATATGGCGCAGATCGTCGGCATCTGCCTCCAGTTCGGCATGTGGCTGACCCCGATCATGTACGACGAGGCAATCTTCACCAGCCGCGCATCCTGGCTGGAGTGGGTATTCAAGCTTAACCCATTCTACTACATCGCCGCAGGCTACCGCGACAGCATGCTTACGGGAAGCTGGTTCTTCGAGCGGCCGACGATGACGATTTATTTTTGGGTGGTAACATTTATTTTGATGATAATAGGACTGAAGGTATTCAAAAAACTTCGTCCCCATTTCTCAGACGTACTGTAGATGGGAAGGGAGCTGCTGTAGATGGTGTTGACGGCTATTGGATTATCGAGATGCGAACAATGATAATCTGAGAAGCTACCAGTGCCGCCTCCGGCAGCTCCCTTCTGCGACAACTTATCAATAGGAGTTTACATAAAATGGTTTTCAGCTCAATCATCTTCCTATGGGTTCTTCTCCCCTGCATCCTGCTCCTCTACTACGTGAGTCCCAAACCGTTCAAAAACGGCATCCTGACCGTATTCAGCCTCTTTTTCTATGCCTGGGGCGAACCGCGGTATGTGGTGCTCATGATTTTTTCGGTTCTGCTCAACTACGGTTTCGGGCGTCTAGTGGAGAAATTCGGGAAAAAGAGATGGCTTTTGGCGCTCTGCGTGACGCTCAATCTTCTGATCCTCGGCTATTTTAAATATTACAATTTCCTCGCCGAGGTGCTGAATCCGCTGCTTCGCGGGTTTGATATAGCGCTTCCGGCGATTCAGGTGACGCTGCCGATCGGAATTTCCTTCTATACCTTCCAGGCGCTTTCCTACGTGGTGGATGTGTACCGGGGCGAAAATCAGGCGCAGAAAAATCCGCTCAACATGATGCTTTATATTTCCTTCTTCCCGCAGCTCATAGCGGGACCGATCGTGAAATACCATGACATCGAGGAGCAGATCGAAAACCGGACCGTCACGCTGGAGGGCTTTTCTTACGGCGTGAAACGCTTTATTTTCGGTTTGGGAAAGAAGGTCATCCTGGCAAATACCTTTGCCGAAGTGGTGGACGCGGTCTACGCGTATCAGGCAGCGGATGTGAGTCAGGCGATGCTCTGGCTGACGGCGCTTCTCTATATGCTGCAGATTTATTTCGATTTTTCCGGTTATTCGGACATGGCGATTGGGCTTGGAAAAATGTTTGGGTTTACATTTATTGAAAACTTCCGGCTGCCGTACACGGCGACTTCGATCCAGGATTTCTGGCGGAAATGGCATATTTCCCTCTCCAGCTGGTTTAAAGAGTACGTGTACATTCCGCTCGGCGGAAACAGGAGGGGCACGGTGCGGACGTATATCAACCTTTGGACGGTCTTTCTGCTGACCGGCATCTGGCACGGGGCGGGCTGGACGTTCATTTTCTGGGGCATTTACCATGGCTTTTTCAACGTTCTGGAGCGCTGTTTCCTGGGAAAATGGCTGAAGCAGGAGAAATTCCGGCCGTTGGCGCATATCTATGCGGTGTTTGTCGTGCTGATCGGCTGGATTTTCTTCCGCGCGGACACGATCGGGCAGGCATTTTCCTTTATCCGGTATATGTTTGTGCCGCACAGCGCAGTCGTTTTGATGGAACGGTACATGAACCGGAAACTCTGGATGTTTCTGGCGGCGGCGCTGCTGGCATGCGGTCCGGTGCAGTGGTTCTGGATGAAATGGAAAGGGCGCGTGCTGGCGCAGGATGGATCGGTGACGGTCGCAAGCTGGATCGGCTACATGGCGATCCTGTGGTTTTCCATTTTGCTGCTTGTCAACAATACATACAATCCATTTATTTATTTCCGTTTTTAAAAGCGCTGTAGAAAGTATGTTTGTCTGTGCGATGAGAACATAAAAATGAAAGCATGGGCGGCAGGGCGTGAAAGTACAGAAAGATGGATTCATGCAGGGAGAAGAAAACGAGAGATATGAATCGAGAGACAGGGACAAAAATACTTCTGATTGGTTCCTTTGTGGCGAGCCTGGTGCTGCCGACGCTTGTCTATCCGGCGGTCAGGAGCCATCTGGACCAGCAGAATTATGAAAACAGGGAATTGGCATCCTTTCCGGAACTGTCGGCTGCCAATTTTGACAATATTCCGACGGAATTTGAAGCGTATTACAACGACCATGTTCCGTTTAAAAATCTGTTTGTCAAGGCGAAGACAAAGCTGGATCTGGAGCTTTTAAATGAAAGCTCGATTTCGGATGTGACGGTCGGAAAAGAAAACTGGCTGTTTTACACCGTTTCGGAGGACGGCGAGGATGCGCTGGCGGATTATCAGCGGACAAATCTCTATACGGCGGATGAGAAAACAGCGCTGGCGGACGCGATTACCTCGGTAAACGAGAAAATGAAAGAGCGCGGCATCCGGTTTGTGATGTTTGAGGCACCCAACAAGGAAAGTGTCTATGCGGAATATATGCCGGATTCGGTTCGGGTATACGGAAGTGAGTCGCGTCTGGATGCGGCGCTCCCGGAGCTTGCGGCGCAGGGACTTCCGGTGTATGACATGAAGCCGGAGCTTCTGAAAGAGGCGGACACGTATCAGCTTTATTACAAATATGATACGCACTGGAACCAGATCGGCTCTTTTATCGGAAGCCAGCAGATTGCACAGACTTTGCTTGGAACCTCGACACCGCTCAGTGCAGTCTCGATTGAGGCGGCAGGACCGGCGTCCGGAGACCTGGCGCGGATGCTTAATATGGCAGCAGAGTACAGCGACGATACCGAATATGTGATTCAGAATTATCTGCCGGAGGTGACGGCTACGACGGTGGATATGAACGAGGACAACAGCTTTGCAGTATTTGAGTCGGATTCGCCGAATGATAAAACACTTCTGGTGGTAGGCGATTCCTTTAGCCAGAACCTTAAATATTTTATGCCGAAGCTGTACCGGAAAACGGTGTTTGCGACCTTTGACACATACACGGAGGCGCTTCTGGATGAATACCAGCCGGATGATTTTGTCTATCTGACGGTCGAGCGCAACCAGGAGCTGTTTGAGGATGTGGAGCCGGTTGTCTGGCGAGATGAGGTGCCGGAGAAGGACGGGTAAGGTGCCGGATGTCCGGGCGGAAGGGGGCTGCAAAGTTTTTTTAAAACTAAATAAAAAGAATCACTCGTAAAGTGCTAGTTCGGGTGATTCTTTTTTTATGCCTCTTGATTCCATATTTTGTTGCGCGAGGGTTATTATAAAAAAATGGAAGAGGATGTAAAGAGGGAAATTTTGAAAAGCGAAGGTAGAAGACTTGAAAATCAGGGGTGGATAGATTAAAATAAATGGATAATATATTATACAAAACAAATAAAATATAGCATTAATAGATAATATATTATCCATGATTTAAATGAAAAAAATTAAAATAGAATTTCCCCAAAGTTTGTGTTTATGGGATAATAAAGGAGAAAGGATGGGGCGGATGGAGACAGGAAAGAAACTTCAGGTTATGTATGAAGACAGACTGGTAGGAACTCTTGCATTAACAGCGAATCACAAGGTGGCATTTGAGTATGATGATGCATGGCTGGAAGAGGGATTTTCGATCAGTCCGTTTTCACTGCCTTTGAAAAAGCAGGTGTTTATTCCAAATAAGGATTATTTTGAAGGTTTGTTTGGGGTGTTTGCGGATAGCTTGCCAGATGCGTGGGGGCGCCTGCTTTTGCGGCGTCTTTTGCTGGCGCATAAGCAGCAGCCAGACGATTGGACAGTGTTAGACCGGCTGGCGGTTGTGGGAAGATCTGGGATGGGGGCGTTGACCTATCGTCCGCAGCGGGAACTTTCGGTTGAGGAGAAAAATGATAATCTGGACGAACTTGCGGAGGCCTGCCAGAAAATATTAAATACCGAATACTCGGACAAACTGGATGAACTGTACCGGCTGGGCGGTACAAGCGGAGGTGCGCGCCCGAAAATCATGACGCAGATTCAGGGAGAGGACTGGCTGATTAAATTTCCGGCACATATAGATGGAAAAGATGCAGGGAAGATGGAGTATGACTATGCGTGCTGTGCAAAACAGTGCGGAATTGTCATGAGTGAATCGAGATTGTTTCCCTCAAGGCGATGCAAAGGATATTTTGGAACCAGACGATTTGATCGGGAAATAGAAAATGGGATGGTAAAGCGGGTTCATATGCTGACGGCAGCGGCGTTATTAGAACTGGATTTTGAACAGCCAAGTCTGGATTACCATCAATTGATGAAATTAACGAAAATATTGACGAACGGGAAGGCAGAAGATATAGAAAACATGTTCCGCCGTATGTGTTTTAATGTGTTTGCCCACAACCGGGATGATCATTCAAAGAATTTTACTTATATATATCGGGAGGAGGAAGAGCAATGGCGCCTGGGACCAGCGTATGATCTGACGTACAGCAACACATATTATGGGGAACATACGACCAGCGTAGATGGCAATGGACGAAATCCGGGTGAGAAGGAGCTGCTTGCAGTTGGGCTTGCAGCCGGAATGAAAAAAACGAGATGCATGGAAATGATAAAACAGATTCGTACATGTGTGCAGGACATGTTAGGTCATTATCTTTAGAGAGGCAGGAGAGCAATATGGAAGCACTTATCTGGGAAACTGCAGATGAACTGGATCAGAAACTGGCATCACGGCTGCGTAACATCCGGAAACGCCGCGCTATTTCACAGCAGAGACTGGCGGACATGAGTGGGGTGAGTTATGGCTCAATTAAGCGATTTGAGGCGACGGGGCAGATTTCCCTTTTGTCACTCACAAAAATCGCGATGGCACTGGATTTGGCGGAAGAGCTGCGGGGGCTTTTTACGCGGGTTCCGTACAAAAATATTGAGGAGGTAATCCGCGAATCCCGTTAAGCCACCGTTCACGCATTGTGTAGGCAGCACCCATCCGCGTAGCCCTGCCAGAACCGTTCGCAGGCGACCGCGCGAGACGCCCGAATGAGCCAAGGTACATTCTTTTTTAGGCGGGATGCACAAATCCGCAAATCGCCGCCGGACGTTTTTGTTTATATTTCAAGTATGGATGTTTTTGTAACTTTTGTACATAGTCAGGGTGTCAAAATTGGTACTTATTACATATATTAACTTATATTTATATAATTGCAAATGACTTATAAGTTTATACCACTTCCGGGGATGGTACTTTTTGTTTGACAGTGTTATATTATTGCCATCGAAAGAAACAAGAGATTTTCACAGACGGATATCGTAATAGTATCATAAGAATATTGCAATGGATTTCCGCCTATCATATGAAAAAATATAATTTTATTTGATGGAGGTAATTATCATGATGAAAGCAACAAGAACATTCAATAACGGTTTATATCAGGAGAATTTATATCAGGCATATTACAACACACCAGCAGAAAAGCATGTAGTTTCCGAGTCCTTAGAGCAGGAAGCAATGCCGGTACTGGTACATCGTTTAGCTGCACAGTTAGGTTATACCGAGTCTGAGGCAGAAGTAGAAAAAGAGTTTCTGTGCGAAATGTAATGGATAATCTGCTCGCAAGCTTATAACCATCCGGCAGAATTGGATGAGTTACCACCAACCTAAAGCATTTACGACAGAACAAGGCTTCTGAAGCCAGAAAAAGAAAACCGTCTGAGAAAGAATGAAAGGTTCTTTTACAGACGGTTTTCTTTTTTTACCGAATCGCGTTTTTCATGGATTTCACGTATTCTGCCACATACGGCACACGGGATATCGCTTTCTTCTTTTATCAGATTTACCATCGCGCCGATATCGGTCGTGCTCTCACTCCGGACGCCGGTGCCACCTTGATTCATGGAGTGATTCCATGCGCTTTGCGAGATACCTGCATATCTCCGGCAACTAACATAAGCCCTACGTCGCAGAGTACTAGGCTGAAAATATATCCAGTTTTTGGCTGCGCCATCAGCGGTCCATTGGGCAGCCTGCATCTCGACCCGGTTCTCAGCCTCCCGGACTCTCTGTGCGCGCATATGCTGCTTTGATCTCCGCTTCAACGGTTTTGGTGTGTTCGATTTTTCATCAATATACTACGATGATGTAAAGTGTCAAATATTTTTTGAGAAAAAATTAAATTTTTTTAAAATTATGTGATTCTTTGGAAGTATGTCCCAGCCTTGCCAGCAGCAAAATAGCGAAGAAAGTGATCATTTCCGACGCCAGGAAAGACAGCCAGACGCCGTTCAGCCCAAACAGGCGCGCCAGTGTGACAGCGCAGGGGATGATAGCGATGGCCCCGCGCAGCAGAGAACCGGCGATGGCTGGTTTTGGCTGCGCGACGGCGGAAAAATAGGCAACCAGCAGGATGTTGATGCCAGCAAAGAGAAAGCCCAGGAAATACAGCCGGAGCCCGCTGTGGGCGTAATGCAGAAGTTCGGCGTTCTGCTCCTGGTTGAAGATCTGGATCAGTGGATCGGTCATGCTCCAGGTCAGCACCAGAATGAGCGCTTCCACGATCAGGCAGGCGATGACGCCCCAGGTCAGGAACTGGCGGCTCTGCGTGTGATCGCCTTTTCCGTAGCTTTCGCTGATGAGCGGCTGCGTGCCCTGCGCGAGTCCGTTGAATAGGCACATGGCAACGACGGAGAGATTGGCAGTGACGCCGTAAGCGGCGACACCGACATTTCCGGCGAGTCCCAGAAGCAGGAAATTAAAGACGATCGCGATCACGGCGGAGGATATTTCGCCGACAAAGGCGGATACGCCGAGCTGGCAGCAGGCGATCAGGTGGCGCAGGGATGGAGCGCGAAAACGGAATCCGACCTGATTGTGTTTTCCCAGGTAGTGCGTGCCGCAGATGCTCATCGTCACAAGCGGGCAGAATGCCGTCGCTAACGCCGCGCCGGTCAGTCCCAGACCTGCCGGAAACATGAAGATGTAGTCAAACACGATGTTGAACATACTTCCGGCGATGGAGCCGAGCATCGCGATCGCCGGAGCGCTGTCATTGCGCGCAAACGCCGTGAACGCGTAGTTGGACATAAAAAACGGCGAGGCAGTCAGAATAATGCGGAGATACTGCTTTCCGAGCGCGGTCAGCCCCGCGTCTGCGCCGAGAAGCTGCAAGATTTTATCCGGGATGAAGATGCCTGCCAGCACCAGCGGAATGCTGATGAGAATATCCCAGGTTACGGCGGAGAGAAAATAGAAGCTGGCGCTTTTGCCCTGCGCACGGTCGATCGCATAACGGGTCGCCGATCCGATCCCGATCATGGCGCCAATCGCATAGATCAGTCCGTAAACCGGTAAAATCAGATTTAAGACCGCCAGACCATCTGCACCGGAGTAGACCGAGATAAAATAGGTGTCTGCGAGGATGTAGACGGAAATTCCCAGCATGCCCGCCATGCTTTGGAAAATATATTTAAAAAATTTCTGTAACATAAAAAATCTCCCTTGTATGTATTCTCATAAACGGTAACGACCATTGTACCGAAGAATGAGGATAAATACAAGGGAGAATGTGTTTTTTACAGCGTCTTGGCCCGCTCTTTAATATTCTGGTGGAAGTTGATGATGTCATGCTCATACTCCTCATCCATCAGTGGCGAGGTAATCATAAAATCGGCAGTCGCTTTATTGTTGGCGATCGGGATATCGTAAACCTGGGCGATTCGAAGAAGCGCCTTGACATCCGGATCGTGCGGCTGGGCGGTCAGGGGATCGGAGAAGAAGATGATAAAATCAATCTGTCCCTCGACGACTTTTGCACCGATCTGCTGGTCGCCGCCCAGAGGACCGCTGTTATAGCCCTTGACTGGAAGTCCGGTATATTCCGTAATCATGCGGGCGGTGGTGCCGGTTCCGCATAAGAAATGTTTTTTGAGGATCTCTTTGTTCGCCTCGCACCAGTCAATGAGTTCGCGTTTTTTATTGTCGTGTGCGATGAGTGCAATATTTTTTTGTTTTCGAATTGTCATTGTTAAAAAATCCATAGAATCATCCTCCTTTGCCATGATTTTTGCATAGCATCTGAATATTGTCAAGAAAATACAAAACATTTCACAAAAAAATACGAATGTTTTTCGTGAGTACATAGAAAGAGGTGTGTTTTTCTGCGTACAGGAATTGCAAGAAACATAGAAAACATGCTATACTACGAGAATAGTGGAACAGGAGGAACGAAAAAGATATATGTCTGCTGAAAATACAACAAACACAGGGGCACAAGAGGCGGAGAACGCAGAGAAGTACGCGGTCGAAGTGAAAAATGTGACCAAGATATACAGGCTGTATGATAAACCGATCGACCGGCTGAAAGAATCGCTGAGCGTCAGCCATAAAGAATACCACAAGGATTTCTACGCGTTGAGCGATCTTTCCTTTACGGTTGAAAAAGGTCAGACGGTCGGCATCATCGGTACGAATGGTTCGGGTAAATCGACGATCCTTAAGATCATTACCGGCGTTCTCACGCCGACGACCGGCGAGGTGACGGTGCGCGGCAAAATTTCGGCGCTGCTGGAGCTGGGAGCCGGATTTAACCAGGACTACACCGGTATCGAAAATATCTATATGAACGGTACGATGATGGGATATACCAAAAAAGAGATGGATGCAAAGCTGCCGGAGATTCTCGATTTTGCCGAGATTGGCGATTTCGTCTATCAGCCGGTCAAGACGTACTCGAGCGGTATGTTCGTGCGTCTGGCATTTGCGCTTGCGATCAACGTCGAGCCGGAGATCCTGATCGTTGATGAGGCGCTCTCGGTCGGGGATGTCTTTTTCCAGTCCAAGTGCTACCGCCGCATGGAGGAGATCCGCAAAAACGGCACGACGATCATCATGGTAACCCATGATATGGGAAGTATCATCAAATACTGCGATAAGGTAGTGCTGCTCAATAAGGGAGAATTTATCGCACAGGGTTCGGCGGGCAAGATGGTCGATCTCTACAAAAAGATTCTGGCAGGACAGATGGACGCGCTGCGCGCCGAGCTGGAAGTGATGAACGATTTTTCCGGGGACAAGGTAGTAAAAGCGGAGAAAGCAGGAGCCGGAAGTGCGGAGAATGGTGCATCTGGAAATGAGGCTGGAAATAACGATGCCGGAAATATAAACGGCTCCGGGGCAGTGGATGGCACCGCAGAAAATGGAGTTGGTTCAGCATCGGACGGCACCGGAAATCCGGCTGGTTTGAACGGAGAAACGGCGAAAAAGCCGGGGTTGATGCGCGACAAGCTGACGATCAACGCAAACCGCGAGGAGTACGGCGACGGCAGGGCGCAGATCTTCGATCTGGGACTGGTGGACGCGCGCGGCAATATCACTAACCTGCTCTTAAAAGGCGAAGAGTTTACCATCCGCGAGCGCATCCGTTTCAATGCACCGATTCAGGCACCGATCTTTACTTATACGATCAAGGATAAGAAGGGAACTGATCTGACCGGCACGAACACCCTGTTTGAGGGAACGGATGTCCATCCGGTCAAGGAGGGCGATATTTACGATGTCGCGTTTACGCAGAAGATGACCCTGCAGGGCGGCGAATACCTGCTGTCCATGAGCTGTACCGGATTTGAGGGCGGCGAGCATGTGGTGTACCACCGTCTCTACGATGTGGCCAATATTACCGTTATTTCTAATAAGAACACGGTCGGTGTCTACGACATGGAGCCGGATGTAGCAATCAGGTTATCGCCAGCCGGAGAGGCGGCAAAGCAGGCGGAGTCGCTTAGTGCGGACGAGGCGGCACAGGAAGATCTGCAGGCATGATAAAAGGAGATTAAGATGAAAAAAATCAATCAGGAGCTGATCGCTCTGTTTGATAAATACGGCAGTGACCGGCGCCGGGCGCTGCGGGAAAATAAGAAGCTTTCCTATCTGTACGCACTGGCAGATCTGCGGGAAAACCTGCTGGACTGGTGTCAATTTGACCCGGAACAGCAGGCGCTGCAGATCGGGGCGGACGCGGGTGCGCTGACAGGGCTGCTTGCCAGACGTTTATCATCGGTAACGGTGCTGGATGTTTCCGAAGAAAATCTGGAGGTAGTACGCCGTCGTTTCAAGACAGAGCCGGAGCTGGCGGCGAAGATCCGCTATGTCTGTGCGGATGTGGAGACGTATGCGAGGGAAGCGGAAAAGCGCGGCGGGACATATGGATATGTAGTGCTGATCGGGAATTTGACGGCGGCAGACAGGGCTGGACGCGCGGCGCAGATGACAGCCGCAAAACAGCTTCTTTCTGCTCATGGAACCTTGATTGCGGCGGCTTCCAACTGGTTTGGCGTGAAATACATGGCAGGCGCAGAGCGGGAGACGGGCGCACTTTCCTGGAACGAAATGAAGCAGCTGCTTCCGGGCGGGGAATTTTACTATCCGATGCCGGATTACCGGACGGCGGGAGAGATTTTTTCAGATGCCTATCTGCCGAAAAAAGGCGATCTGACCGGTGTGTTACCGGTCTATGACTGTCCGCAGTATATGCTGATGGATATGGGGGCGGCGCTCGATGCAGCTTGCGAGGACGGACGGTTTCCGGAATTTGCGAATGCATTTCTAGTTTTTTGGCAGAGACAGGCTGCGCCGGAAGCTGAGAATGCTTCACAGGACGTTATCTATGTGAAATACAACCGCACCCGCGAAGACTGCTTCCAGATCCGGACAGAGATCCGTGAAAAGAATGGAACCCGCGAGGTCTGGAAGACGGCGCTCTATCCGGAGGGAAAGGCGCACATCCAGTCCTTCGAAGAAAAATATCAGGTGCTTGACCGTCAGAATCCGTCCCTGAAACTGGCAAAACCGGAGCTTCAGGACGAGGGAATGACAGCGGTCTTTCCGTATTTAGAGGGAAAAACGCGGGCGGAACTTCTGGGAGAAATTCTGACTGCCCAGGGCGCGGATGCGGAGGTTTCCGCGATCCGGGCTGCGATGGATGAGATCTACAACATCCGCCCGGAGGAACGCAAACCATTTGCGGTGACACCGGAATTTATCAAGGTATTTAATGCGCTGGGCGAGCTGGATTCCTATCGGGATAAAGAGACAGAAAATGGCGGCGGATGGGCTTCTTTAGGGGCAGTTCTTGCGGACGAGAGCTACAGCGCCTCCAACATTGATGCCCTTTTTGAAAATATGCTGGTGACGGCGGACGGAACCTACGCGATCGACTATGAGTGGGTCTTCTTATTCCCGGTTCCGGCTGGTTTTGTGAAATACAGGACACTGGTTTATTTCTACCGCCGTTATAAGAGTCTGTTGGGCGGTCAGGCCGAGCGGGAATTTATCGGACAGTTCCCGGAGTATGTGAAGGCGGATGAGAAGCTGCTTTTGCTTTACGAGGCGATGGAACGCGGCTTCCAGGAGTACGTGCACGGGGAAAACCAGCGCACCTACCAGGAAGATTACATGGTAAAGACGAAGACATTAGCCGATCTTTCCCATGTGGACGGAGAACTTGCAAGGGCAAACGAACGTCTGGATGCGCTCCGGGCAGAAAATTCGGAAAAAGATACGGCACTCCGCAAAGTGCAGGAGGTACAGCGCCTGACGAATAACCACGTGGCGAATCTGGACGTTATCATTTCTGATCTGCGCCATGAAAATGCAGAGCTTGGCAAGACGCTGACCTACTTAAATGGTCATGAGGCGGTCATTTTCAAGGTGCGCCGCAAGCTCGGACAGGCATTTAACCGGTGCTATCCAAAGGGCACGGTACGCCGCAAGAAGCTCGGCTACTGGAAACGGACGATTCTTCATCCGGGTAAAATGATGAAGATGTACACCACCGAGGAAGGAAAGAACCTTATCAAAGGTGATTTTGAGATCGGTGAGGAGTATCTGACCTACGGAAAAATCCACCTTCCGAAGGAAGAAAATCCGACGGTTTCCATCGTAATTCCGGTATACAACCAGATTCACTATACCTATCTGTGCCTGCAGTCGATTCTGGAGCATACGAAGGATGTGAGTTATGAGGTTATCATCGCAGATGACGTTTCAACCGATGCCACCGAGCATCTGGCGGAGTTTGCCGATAACCTGGTGATCTGCCGCAATCAGACCAATCAGGGATTCTTGCGCAACTGCAACCAGGCGGCCAAGGCGGCGCGCGGCAAATACGTGATGTTTTTAAACAACGATACCCAGGTAACAGAAGGCTGGCTAAGCTCCCTGGTAAATCTTATTGAATCTGACTCCACCATCGGTATGGTAGGGTCTAAGCTGGTATATCCGGATGGACGTTTACAGGAGGCAGGCGGCATCATCTGGAGCGATGGTTCCGGCTGGAATTACGGCCGCCTCGACGATCCGGATAAGGCAGAATATAACTACGTCAAGGATGTAGACTATATTTCCGGCGCAGCGATCCTTTTATCCACCGCACTCTGGAAGCAGATCGGCGGTTTCGACGAGCGGTTTGCCCCGGCGTACTGCGAAGATTCGGATCTGGCATTTGAGGTGCGGAAAGCGGGCTACCGCGTCGTTTACCAGCCAAAATCCAAGGTCATCCATTTCGAAGGCATTTCCAACGGAACGGATGTCAACGGAACCGGTCTGAAACGGTATCAGGTGGAAAACAGCGAGAAGCTCAAAGAAAAATGGAAAGAAGAGTTTAAGAACCAGTGCGTCAACAACGGCAATCCGAATCCATTCCGCGCACGCGAGCGCAGCATGGGCAAAAAGATCATTGTCGTGATCGATCACTATGTGCCGACCTTTGACAAAGACGCTGGTTCCAAGACAACGTTCCAGTACCTGAAAATGTTCCTGAAAAAGGGGTATGTTGTTAAATTTATCGGAGATAATTACCTCCATGAGGAACCGTATACGTCTACGCTGCAGCAGATGGGAATCGAGGTCCTCTACGGACAGGAATACCTGACCGGTATCTGGGACTGGCTGGTGAAAAATGGAAAAGATATCCAAGTGGCATATCTGAACCGTCCGCATATCGCGACAAAATATGTGGATTTTATCAAAGAACACACGGATATCAAGATGATTTATTACGGTCACGACCTTCATTTTATGCGTGAGTTCCGCGAGTATGAGCTGACCGGCGATGTGAAGAAGCGTCAGGAATCCGAATATTGGAAATCGATCGAGTTTTCACTCTTCCACAAAGTGGCGGTGTCTTATTATCCGTCCTACGTCGAAGAAGAGGCGATCCACGCCGTTGATGAGACGATTCCGGTCAAGGCGATCACGGCATATGTCTATGAGGAGTTTTTACAGAATCTGAACAAAGACTTCGCCAAACGGGAAGGACTTCTGTTTGTCGGCGGCTTTGCGCATCCGCCGAACGCGGACGCGGTGCTCTGGTTCGCGAAAGAAGTATTCCCGAAGATCCGGGAACAGATCAAGGTCAACTTCTACATCGTCGGTTCCAAAGTGACCGACGAGATCAAAGCATTGGAACAGCCTGGAAATGGCATCATCGTCAAAGGCTTTGTAAGTGAAGAAGAACTGGCAGACCTGTACCGGAACTGCCGGATTGTAGTGGTACCGCTCCGCTACGGCGCAGGTGTTAAGGGCAAGGTGGTAGAAGCCATCTATAACGGTGCCCCCATCGTCACCACCTCCGTCGGCAGCGAGGGAATCCCGGATGTAGAAAAAGTTCTCCTCGTCAGGGATCAGCCGGACGAATTTGCCGAGACAGTCGTAGAGCTCTACAAAGACGAAAAACGCCTGGAAGACCTGGCAGAGAAAACGCAGGTTTATATCCGCGAGCATTTCAGTATTGATGCGGCTTGGGATGTGATTAAGGAAGATTTTGAATAAAAAATAGTAAAAGATAGAAAATTATATATAATAAAGAAAACGATCAGGGGAATGTGCTTCTGATCGTTTTCTTGCGTAAGGGTAATTTAAAGTTATCCAAGGAAGGAAAGAGCCAGCTACGCCGGTATGCTGCAGGCTCTTTCCTGTACTACCGGGTAGAGCACTCTATATTACCGATCGTTCTTCCGCAGCGCTTCCACCCGTCCATACCTCCGATACATCAAAAGCTCAAATACCACCATACAAGCCCATCCAATCGTCGTACCAATCGCTACAGCCTGAATTCCCAGCCGTCCAAACAGCGCATAACTGATCACAACGCGGATCGGAATCTGCACCAGAGTCGCGAACAGGGTGATCATCAGGTGCCCGATTCCCCGGTAATATCCCTGAAAGGTATTGGTGATACCACTGATGAAGTAAAAACTAGCCATCGGCACCAGATAGGACATGCCTTGACGCAGCGCCTCCGTTTCATTCGGCTTCAAGAAAATGCCGAGCAGCGGGTGACGGCAGAACAGTACGACCACCGCTGTCAAGATAATATAAATTTCTGCGATCACCAGCATTTTCCGAAGCCCTTTTGGAATCCGGTCATACTCTTTTGCACCGAGGTTCTGTGCGGAGAACGTCGTGATAGATGCCGCGAGGCTGTCGCCCGGGGCGAGCACGTAGCTGTCGATGATGGAGACGGCATTAAAAGCGGCAACTGCATCGACACCGAGCGCATTGACGCCGGACTGGACGAGCAGGCGGCCGACGTAGAGAATCGTCTGCTGGACGGCGGAAATGGAGCTGAAATCGATCGTTTTTTTGAGCATCGAGGTTTTCAGTTTCAGATCCCGGATGCCGAGGCGTAAGAGGGGCACTTTCGCCCAGATATAGACGAAGAGGGCGAGCGCAGAGACCGCTTGCGAGATGATCGTAGCGATTGCCGCACCGGGAACACCGAGGTGGCAGATGCCAACCAGGAATACATCCAGAAATACATTGACAACGGTCGTCAGGATCAGGACATAGAGCGGCGCTCTGGAATCTCCGATCGCGCGCAGGGCGGCGGAGAAAATATTGTAAAAAAAGGTAAAAATAAGACCCAGCGAGATAATCTGCAAATACAAGGACGCCTGTGCTGAGATTTCTTCCGGCGTCTGCGTCAGGCGGATAAACAGGCGGCTTCCCGCCAGTGAGATTCCGGAGAGTACGATGGTTAAAAGCAGTCCGGAGAGTACAGAGGTCGCAAATTCATCCTTCAAATCCTGGTAATCTTTTGCACCAAAGTAGCTTGCCATTAAAATCGATGCGCCGAGTGACAGTCCCACAATCAGAAAAGTCAGGATATTCATGATCGGACCTGCCGCACCGACTGCCGCCAATGCTTCTTTTCCGTAAAATTGTCCGACAACCACCGAATCGACCGTGTGGTAGAGCTGTTGAAATAAATTTCCAAAAACAAGCGGAACCGCGTAGGCAATCAGGTGTCCGGTTATATTTCCTTTTGTCATATCACGTGCCATAAGCATTCCTCCAAATCCCAATTTATAACTAAGATTGTAGCACGGAACAGAGTGTCTGCCAAATAAAAAAATTCGTCGAATCATGCCAAAAAATCAACAAATCGTTGCAAGTTCCGCAAATATCTGCGATGAAAGGGAAAAGCTTCATGCGTTCAATGAGGTTGAGACGGCATTTTTCTTCTTCTGACGATATTCAGAGGGAGATAAGCCGTACATTTTACGGAATGCTTTGCCAAAATAGCTGATACTGCTAAATCCACATTGAAAAGAAATGTCGGAGATACTGGCAGTACTGCCAGAGAGTTTCTGGGCTGCATTCTGAAGGCGGTAGCGGTTCAGGTACTCAATGGGCGAAACCTGACAGAAACCGGAAAAGCATCGGAAACATTCGCTGCGGCTGATACTGGCGGCACCGGCGATATCGTCAATGGTAAGGGGCTGTTCAAAGTGCGATTGGATATAGCTCACCATTTTTCTCATGCGGTGTTCGCGTATGAATTCATCATTGTCAGTAGGAACCGGGAAGGACCGATGCAATAGAACCAGAAGATTACGCCATATGTGTAAAATGTCTTCCATGCACAGAAGCTCATAGGCGTATTTATCTGGATCGGAGCGGTGGATGTGCATAAGGCGTTCAAGAATTTCACTTCCTTCTTCATTTTCAGGGAGGATTTTCCAGTTGCCCATTTTTTTCAGGGAAGATGGGTTGAAATAGTTCTGGTACAGAAATGAGGTACCAATCGTATGAAAGAGCGAAGCAGGAAATTCGATATTGAAAATGATGGATCCTGGAATTAATTGTCGGGCAGAATGAAGGGCCCGTGAAGTAATAAAGATTCCCTCTCCCTGATGCAGGCGGAAAACCTGCTGATCTACCTGATATTCAATCCCGCCTTTTAAAATAATTGCTAATTCAAATTCTGGGTGCCAGTGACAGAGAAATTCCCCATCTACAAAATAATCCATTTCGTCGATAAAACGGGCAAGCGGAAAGTCCGGATTATCATAGTGAATACGTTCCTGAAGCTGCTGATTTACAATTACTTCCTGATTGATCATAATTCAAAATCTCCTTTCATCAGGTGTTGAATGGGATAATTCTTGCTTTCTCATGGAAGATGAAATTATATTACCAAAACATGAGAGAATTGAGATTGCAGCATGCAACCTGCTTAGGGTAAAATAATGCCAGAAATAAAAAATGGTTTGTGAATCAGTATAAGCTGAATATAGACAAAATGTCAATATGGTCCTTGAAAATACAATATAAATTGGTTGTTTTTGTGTAGAATGACAATGGAATTGCTTGTGACTGGAAAAAATGAAGGACGAAATACCGAAAAGGTAAAAATGATAGGCCAGATTCATAAGAGTTCTATCGGGGACTATTCTATCAAAATCAAGAGACTATTTTACTATTATTGAAAATGGGGATGGAAAAATGAAAGAGATACAGATTTTGGGGAAAATCTGGAAACGGGGAAGGAGATTTAAAATTGGAGGAGAAAAAATTATCATTTAAAACCCGATTGTCGTATTCATTCGGAGATCTGGCGTGCAACATATTATTTGCAGCAACTGCGAATATGGCGTCCTATTTTTATACCAACATTGTGGGAATGTCAGCGGCGGTTGTTGGAACGATTCTTTTGCTTTCCAGAATGTTTGATGGATTCAGCGATGCAATTATGGGAGTAATTGTAGACAGGACGAAATCAAAATATGGAAAAGCAAGAGTCTGGGTGCTGCGGATGATTATTCCGTTTGGCGCTGCAGCGGTGCTGATGTTTATGGTTCCGGCGCATGCAAGCGCGATGGCACAGGCTATATATGTATTTATTACATATAATTTTGCTGTAACGATCGTTTATACAGCTTTGAACTTACCATATGGTGCAATGGCCGTGCTGATGACAACCAGCCAGAATGAACGTACCGTTCTGAATATGTACCGTATGTGTATCGCACCGATAGGTGCAGTTGTTGTAACGGCCTTTACACTTCCGATGGCAAATCGTCTGGGGGGCGATCAGAGAGCATGGATTATGATTTCCATTGGATATGCAATTATTTCAATGATTCTTTTATTCATCTGCTTTCTGAACTGTAAGGAACAGGTATCCGAGGATCCGACAGCGGTAGCAGATACGGCGGTGCCGGTTGGAAAGAGCATCGGAGCGTTATTTAAAAACCGTTATTGGCTGATTATTGCAGGAGTATTCATTCTCTGGGGAATGTATTTCTCGCTGAATGGAATGATGGTTTCCTATTATGCACAGTACGCGCTGGGAAATAATGAGAGGGTAACACTTTTGACACTGGCAGAAAAGATTCCACTTATTTTATCGGTTGTTTTAGTGGCTCCATTCGTAAAGAAGTTGGGAAAGAGAAACTGTTCAATAGCAGGAAGTGTATTATTTTTAGCCGGTGCGGCGATTATGGCAGCACAGCCGTACAATCTGACGACCCTGACGGTTGGACTGATTGTACGGGGATTAGGCGGAGGAACTGTAGGCGCACTGATTTATGGACTTCTGGCAGATACGGTTGAATACGGACACTGGTATACAGGTATCCGGAATGAAGGACTTTGCTATTGTGCATCAGCAGTTGGTTATAAGCTGGGTGGTGGCCTGACAAATGCGGTTTGTGGATTTGTAATGTCACATGCAGGATTTGATGGGCTGGCGGCAAGCGTGCCGGAGTCGGCAGTGGCGGCAATTCAGAATCTGTATCTGATGGTTCCGTTTATTGCCTGGGGAGGGATTGCAGTATTGCTTTTCTTCTATCATCTGGATAAAGAATATGCTTATGTAGAAAGCGAGCTGGCAGAAGGACGCTGGCGCCTTGGTTCGACCAGACAGGAAGCAGCGGAACTGTAGGAAAATGGAAGAAGAAACGGAGAGATGGGACATGGATTTATTTATCGATACAGCAAAAGTAGAGGAGATACGGGAAGCAAATGACAAGGGAATTATCTGTGGGGTTACGACTAATCCGTCCCTGATAGCAAAAGAAGGACGAGATTTTAATGAAGTAATTCGTGAGATTGTTTCGATTGTAGATGGTCCGATCAGTGGTGAAGTAAAAGCAACCACAACGCAGGCAGCAGAAATGGTTAAAGAAGGCCGGGCGATAGCAGCGATTCATCCGAATATGGTCGTAAAAATTCCGATGACAGGAGAGGGATTAAAAGCGGTGAAGACGTTAGCGGCAGAAGGCATCAAGACGAACGTGACGCTTGTGTTTACTGCGAATCAGGCGCTTCTGGCGGCAAAAGCGGGGGCAACTTATGTATCTCCGTTCTTAGGACGCTTGGATGATATTTCGGAGCACGGAACGGAACTGATCCGGACGATTGCAGAAATGTTTAAAAATTATCCGGAAATACGCACCAGAATCATTGCGGCAAGCATCCGTAACCCGATTCATGTGACAGAATGCGCGCTGGCAGGCGCGGACATTGCAACTGTACCGTATGGTGTGCTGAAGCAGATGCTGGCACATCCGCTGACAGATGCAGGAATTATCAAATTTCAGAAAGATTATCAGGCTGTGTTTGGAGAGTAAAAGCAGCGGATGGAAAGGAGAGAAATATGATTACATATGCAGCAAATATAGAACCGCTTTTTCCGGGAAAGGATATTTATGAGAAAATTCCGCTGATTCGTAAAGCAGGGATTTCCGGAATTGAGTTCTGGAGCTGGGCAGACCGTGATGTGAAGCGGATTCGTGAACTATGCGAAGATCAGGGAGTAAAGGTGACTGCTTTCAGTGGTCAGCAGGATTATTCTCTTTGCGACGGAAGGAAACGCAGCGAGTATATTGAGTGGGTAAAACGTTCCATCGAAACGGCTCATTATCTGGAGTGTGATTCCCTGATTGCATTCTCCAATCATTTTGAAAATGGGAAAAGCTCAGATTTGAGAAATATATACAGCTGGCAGGAGGAAGTTGCCAATATCAAGGAAACACTGGGACTGCTGGCACCGATTCTCAAAAAAGAAGGCATTACACTTCTGCTGGAGCCGCTCCATAACCATGGAGCGGATGGCGGAATGGCCATTACGGATACAAGCCAGGGAGCAGAGATTGTAAGAACCGTAAATTCCCCGAAGATCCGTCTGCTGTGCGACTTCTTCCATATGCAGCTGATGCATGGAGATTTACTTGAAAATGTAATTCGGAATCTGGATATTGTACCGTATGTACATATTGCAGATGCACCGGACCGCCATGAACCGGGAACCGGGGAGATTAATTATAGTTATCTGATGAATGAACTGAGGGAAAGAGGTTTTCAGGGAACTGCGTGTCTTGAATTTTTCCCAGAGAAAAATACATTTGCAGCGGTTGAGCAGGCAATGAAAATTTGTGGATTTGAATATGCGGGAGAAGAGAAGCACGGAGCACCGGCATGGGGATCCGGCAGGAAAAAACCGATGAAAAAGAGCTGATCTTAATGCTCTGAAAATATAAATGAAAGAAAGAGAGGATGAGAACATGAAACAGGTTCAGTATGGAATGGTAGGTGGCGATCTGAAAGCACTGATTGGTGAAGTGCATCGTAAGGGACTGGCGTTTGATCCGAGAGCAGAGCTGGTGTGCGGATGTTTTTCAGCGATTGATGAGCTGAACGTAGAATGCGCGGATTATTATAACGTGGACAAATCGCGAATCTATTTCGATTACAAAAAAATGGCAGAGGCAGAGGCCGGTAAAATTGATTTTGTGGCAATTTGTACGCCGAATTTTGTGCATTATGAAATTGCAAAGTGCTTTCTGGAGCATGGAATCGGCGTTATGTGCGAAAAACCGCTGTGCTTTGAAGTGGCAGAAGCAGAGGAACTGGCTGCATTGGCAAAAGAGAAAGACCTTCTTTTTGCAGTGAACTACTGCTATTCGGGTTATCCGATGGTAAAGGTAATGAAAGAAATGGTAGCGAGAGGCGAACTGGGAGATATCGTTTCTATCAATGCAGAGTACACGGCGGGCTGTTTCTTAAATGTGCTTCATGAAGATTCCCAGATTAACAGTAAGATCTGGCGTTCGGATCCGAAACTTTCCGGCATTTCCAACACCTGTGCGGATGACGGTACCCACATTGAACATCTGGTTCATTATGTTACAGGACTGAAAATTAAAAAAGTAGCAGCTACGGTTGACCGTTTTGGAAAAAAATTGGATTTCAATGACAATATTCTGGTGGAATATGAGAATGGTGTCCATGGTTCCTATTGGTTCTGCCAGGTGGCATGTGGTAAATCTAATGAAATGGTATTCCGTGTATATGGAACAAAGGGGGGCTTAGAGTGGCAGCAGATTCGCCCGGATGAGGTTATCTTCCATAAATATGGAGAGGCAACACAGGTTTTGACACGTGGAGGTAGTTATTTCTCAGATGAAGAAAAACGTCATTTCCGTCTCCCGTTCGGACATCCGGAAGGATACTACGTTGCGGAAGCTAATATTTATAAAAATATTATCAATTATCTGATCAAACGTAAAAATGGTGAACCGCTTACAGCGGACGATCTGGACTTCCCGGATGTTGAAACTGGTGTATCGGGCGTTAAATTCGTTCATGCAGTTATGAAGAGCGGCGACAATGATTCGAAATGGGTAGAAGTAGAATAAGAAAAGGAGGCAGGAGCATATGCAGTCAATTATCTATAAAGGACCTGGAAAATTTGCGATTGAAGATAGACCGAAACCAATCATCAAAAAAGCAGATGATGTGATGATCAAAGTGCTGGGAGTGTGTATCTGTGGTACAGATATTAACATTTTTGCAACTCCGCAGAAACATCCGTCCCGTCCGGGAATTATCTTTGGACATGAATTTTGCGGACAGGTTGTAGAGGTAGGAGAAGCGGTTACAAGCTTAAAACCGGGCGATAAAGTAATCGTAGACCCGCATGGACCGTGTGGTTACTGTGATGCCTGCCGTGCCGGACTTCCGGAAATGTGTAAGAATCTGTATCTGGATGAGCCGGGACTGGAAGGCCAGGCGAATGCGATGGGCGTATTTAAGGATGGCGGATTAACCAGCTATACACTGGTTCCGGAAAAGTTTGCGTATAAAATCGCAGCTGATACACCGGCAGAACTGATGGCGCTGGCAGAGCCGCTGGCATGCTGTGGATATTCCCTTGAAAAGCTGAATATCCATGTGGGAGATACCGTCTGCATCCTGGGTGGCGGTCCGATTGGACAGCTTTATCTGGCACTGGCGAAGGCAAGCGGAGCAAGAAAGATTATTCTTTCTGAGCCGATCGAGTACCGCAGAAATAAGGCGCTGGAATTAGGTGCAACCAGAGTTGTGGATCCGAATGTTGAGGATATCAAACAGGTGTGCATGGAAGAAACAAACGGTGAAGGTGTCGATCATTGTATTGAAGCGGTTGCCGCAATGTTGATGGATTGTATCGACTGTGTACGCCCGAGAGGAAAAGTGCTTCAGTGCGGACATGATGAGACTGCATTAGCTCCGATCAAGGTTGGAGAGGTTCTGAAAAAAGAAGTAGAAATTCATGGCGTATTCCTTGGAAAATATTACATGGAAAAGACAGCCCGTATCATCGAAAGCGGTGTGCTTCCGCTGGAAAAGATTGTAACACATACATTCCCGCTGTCCCGTTACGGCGAGGCACTTGATCTGGCACGCAGCGGTCAGTGCATTAAAGTTTGTGTCATTCCAGAAGAATAAGAAATAAAGAAAAATGGGCAGAGAGGCTGGAACAGCTGCCTCTCTGCCAAAATGAAAATACTTAAAAAAATAGGCGTTCAGAGCAGGAGTGATGAATATGAAATTGGAAAATTATCATGTAAAGGGTGAAGAAAAGATTGTAAGCCCGGCGTTGATTTATTATAGAGATGCGATTGTGAAGAATACACAGAGAACCATTGAACTGGCGGGGGGAGCAAACCGGCTCTGGTATCATGTAAAAACACATAAAACCAGAGAACTGGTTAAGATGCAGATGGAGATGGGATTTACACATTTTATGTGCGCTACTATTTCCGAGGCAGAGATGGCAGCGTCGGTAGGGGCAGAAAATGTATTGGTTGCCTATGCGCTGGTAGGACCGAATATCGAACGGTTTATTGACCTGACGCTCGGAATGCCGGGTACCCAGTTCTGGGCGCTTGGAGATGACTACGATACGCTTCTTCAACTTTCGGCAGCGGCGAGGGAAAAAGGTATTACAATTCCGGTTCTTCTGGATGTCAATGTGGGACAGGATCGGACAGGAGTTTTGCTGTCTGAAACAGCCGATTATTATGAGAGATGCAGTCGTCTGCCGAATCTTCAGATGCGTGGACTTCACTGTTATGACGGACATAACCATCAGGTGGATGTGGAAGAACGACAGAAAGCGGTAGATGAGATGGATCGGAAGATTGAAGAGGTCCGTCAAGATATTCTCGGACGCGGAATTGTCTGCGATACAGTGATTGTAGGCGGAACACCGTCATTTCCGTGCCATGCAAAGGTAAGCGATTATTTCCTTTCTCCGGGAACTTCCTTTGTCATGGATGCCAGATACGGAAAAGATGCCCCGGATTTGAAGCTCTGGGAAGCGGGAGCGATTATGACGCGGGTTGTCAGTCATCCGGCATCAAATACATTTACACTGGATCTGGGAAGCAAAGGAATTTCCTGTGACCAGCCGGTTCGGGGCGAACTGGTAGGAGTGGCGGCGAAAGCAATGTTCCAGAGTGAGGAACACTGGCTCTGGAAGATGGAGGAAGGCCATGAGGCGGAACGCCCTCAGATTGGCGACATTTTATATGTGATACCAAGCCATATTTGCCCGACTACGGTTTTATATCCATCGATTCTTGTGGCAGAAAACGGAAAGATTGTAGATGAATGGGAGACGGTAGCAAGGGTTAGAATGTTGACGTATTAGGCAGAGTGGGAGGAAATTGTTATGAAGACGATAGGACTGATAGGATTTGGCCTGATTGGCCGGTATATAAAAGAACGTTTAGGTGAGCTTGGCGATGTGAAGCTTGGGTTCATATATGATATGAACCCAGAGGCGACAGCCAGTCTTCCGCCAGAACTTGTGATCAGTACACCGGAGCAGCTGGTAGAAAAAATGAAGGAGCTTTCCGTGGATCTGGTAGTAGAAGCAGCTACTTATCAGGCGGTACAGCAGCTTGCACCGTTAATTCTGCCATATGCGGATATGATGACATTTTCATCCTGTGCATTTGCAGAAGAAAAGTTTGAAAAACTGGCGAAGCACCTCTGCAGTGAATGGGGAAGAAAGATCTATATTCCGCATGGCGCTGTGCTTGGATATGATGGCATTTTTGACGGTAGGGAAGTACTGGAAGAGGTATGCATCACAACAACAAAAAAACCGGCGAATCTGGGGAGCAGCGTAACAGAGAAAACAGTTCTTTTTGAAGGAAGCACCAGAGAAGCTTGTAAGAAGTTCCCGCGCAATGTAAATGTGCATGCTGGAATTGCGATTGCGGGGCTTGGATTTGACAAGACGCGCTCCAGAATTGTGGCGGATCCGGATGTAAAGGGAAATACCCATAAAATCGAAGTGACCGCAGATGGAGTTCAGTTTGATATTGAAGTATGCAGCATTCCGAAAGGACTGGTGACAGGGGCATATACACCATTATCTGCTTTTTTTACATTGAAACGTGTGATAGGCGGAGAGAACGGATTGACAATTTCGTAAAAAGGAGGAGAAGGATATGGCAGATAAACAGGAAGTAAGACGCCTGGAAGAAATGGCGTACCAGCTTCGGACTAAACTCTGCAAGCTTTGTGGCAGTTATCAGGGAAACATTCATATGGGCGGGGATATGTCGATGGCAGATATTCTGACCTGTCTGTTCCACCATACAATGAAGATTGATCCGAATAATATCCGGATGCCGGAGCGGGATCGGTTTATTTTGAGCAAAGGACATGGCGCGGTATGTATGTACATAACCATGGCGCTGCGTGGATTTTTTGACTATGACGAGATAGTAAGGACGTACGGAAAACTGGATAGTGCATATGGACAGCATCCGTGTAAAGTGCGTCTTCCAGGCGTAGAGGCGTCAACCGGTTCCCTGGGGCACGGACTGGCTATCTGTGTCGGAATGGCAGCCCATGCGCGTTATAAAGGAGAAAAACACCGGGTATTCTGCATGATGGGAGACGGAGAAACCTGCGAAGGTTCTGTTTGGGAGGCAGCAATTAATGGTCACGCACAGGAACTTGGAAACTTGATAGCGATTGTGGATCGGAACCGTCAGCTGATGACCAGCTTTAGTGAAGACTCAGTAAAGTTGGAGCCATATGCAGACAAATGGAGAGCTTTTGGCTGGAATGTAGTAGAGATCGATGGAAATGATATGAACGCAGTTGTGGATGCACTGGATCAATTACCGGCACCGGATAGCAAGGTACCGACGGTAATTGTGGCAAACACAGTAAAAGGTCATGGAGTTTCCTTTATGGAAAAACAGATTAAGTGGCATTGTGGAAGCCTGAATGAAGAAGATTTAAAACGGGCACTGGCGGATCTGGATGCAGGGCTTGCCCGGGAAATGGAGGGATAGTTATGCAGGAATCGTATACACTGGAAAAATTCAATTCTGGGCGGACGGTAGTTGGAGATGCGATTACAGAATTGGCAAAAACAGATGACCGTATCTGGCTTCTGACACCGGATATTGGCTGGGGGTGTGCAGATTTTAAGGCAGCTTATTCGGGCAGATTTATCGATACGGGAATTGCAGAGCAGTGTGTAGTGGGAGTTTCTGCCGGTCTGGCACTGGAAGGAAGCATTCCGTTTATTATCGGTATGATGCCGTTTATGAGTATGCGGGATCTGGAACAGGTCCGCACGGATCTGTGTTATCAGAATCTCCCGGTTCGTATTATTGCAAATTACTCGGGGTTGACAGGTAACGGCGGTTCTACCCATTATGCAATGGAAGATATGGCATTATTTTCATCTCTGGTAAATATGACAGTGTGCGCACCGGCTGATCCGGAGCAGCTCCGTCAGATAATTTTAAAGAGCGTGGATTGGGCAGGACCGATGGCAATCCGCATGGATCCGGGCAAAAACAATGCGGTTTTATATCCGGAAGATGCTCAGTTTGAAATCGGAAAGGCATATACCGCATGCGAGGGCTCGGATATTACCATTATTGCCTGTGGAGAGATGGTAGCAGAAGCGATCAAGATTTCAAAGGAATTAAAAAAAGAGGGAATCAGTGTCCGTGTGCTGGATATGTTTACAGTGAAACCGCTGGATCGGGAAGCGGTTATCAGGGCAGCAGAGGAAACAGGAAGAATTATCACTTGGGAGGATCATTTGATGAACAATGGTCTGAGCAGTGCAGTCAGCGATGTGCTTACGGATAACTGTATCGCACTTGAATCCTTTAAGCGTTTTGGAATCCCGCAGGTATATCCGGGGTTTGGAGATGCAAAGGAACTTTATAAAAAGTATGGTTATGACAAAGAGAGCGTCCAGAATTATATTCGCAGCCTCTTTTAAGCGGTCATGATTTTGTTTCATGAGGGAAGGAGTGGGGAAACAGATGTTTAAACAGTATATTGGTGGAGAACTGGTGGAAGGAAAGGGGACAATGCTCCGCGTTATGAACCCGGCAAACGGCACCGATTTCGAATCGTTTAAGGCAGCTACCGGGGCACAGGCAGAAGAAGCGCTGGAGGCGGCTAAAAAAGCATTTTCGACATGGTCCTGGACGCCGCTGGATGAGCGTGTGGAATGGCTGAGAAAGTATACGAAAGAACTTTTGTCAGAGCGGGAATACATTGTAGATTTGTTATCACAGGAATCCGGCAAACCATATGCGGAAGCATGCTATGATTTTGATTGGGGGATTTCCAGTCTTCGGTTTTTCGCAGAAGAGATCCGCAGGGTGACAGGTACTACGTTTTCAGATAACGCAGGCCGCCGGGGAAATTTCTATCATCTGGTGGATCGCCGCCCGCTTGGCGTTGTGGTAGGACATCTTGCATGGAATTATCCACTTGGAAATGCAGCGCTTAAAATTGGGCCGACAATCGCTTCTGGCTGCTGCTGCGTTTTAAAACCATCCAGCCAGACACCGCTGGCAACCCTTTATCTGGGGGAGATTCTGCATCGGATCGGGCTTCCAGCTGGCGTGGTGAATATTATTTCAGGTCCGGCGGGAGAACTTGGAGATGTATTGAATAAGAGCCGGATTCCGAAAATGATTACCTTAATCGGTTCGACGGAAACAGGCCGCCAGGTTATGGCGCAAGGCTCGTCTTCAGTTAAAACATATTCACTTGAGCTGGGAGGCAATGCACCGGCGATTTTGATGGAAGATGCAGATGTGGATCTGGCAGCGGATCTGATTGTAAAAAGCCAGGTGTGCAATACCGGACAGACCTGTATCGGTTATAACCGTATTTATGTACATGAAAAACGTTATGAGGAGTTCTGCCAGAAAGTATTGGATCGCCTGAAAAAAGTAACGATTGGAGCGGGACGTGACGACGGGGAAATGGTCATGGGACCGATGATCAGTTTCCGCGAGCGGGATCGGGTACTGGATTTAATCGCAGATGCAAAAGCGCGCGGCGCAAAGGTACTTTGTGGCGGAGATGTTCCTGCAGGCTTTGAAAAGGGCGCTTATATCAGTCCGACAGTCGTAGCAGATGTGAATGAGGATATGAAGATATCCAGAGAAGAAATTTTTGGACCGGTTATTTCAGTACGCCCGTATACAGATTTTGAGGATGTATTGAAAAAAGCGAATGATACGGAAGCCGGACTGACTTCTTATTTATTCGGACATGATGCAAGGGCGATTGCCAGAGCATATGAAGTTTTGGAATTTGGAGAATTGTATGTAAATGGATTTAGTACCGGACCGATGCTTCCGCATTGCGGGGTTCGTGAATCCGGCGTCGGATGCGACGCTTCCGGTTGGGGTCTTGAGGAGTATTTCAGTCTGAAGAGATTGAGTATGCATCCATAAATAACAAAAGAAGGAGGAGAGAAAATGCGCAAATTAATTTCAGATGTCGGTCTTGCAAATGTAGCAGAGTCAATCGACCGGCTGATGAATGTGGATATTGGTGCGCGTGGTACGGCACAGGTGCTGTTTGATGCAGCCAGAGAGCTTTTAAATGGAAAGCCTATGACGCTGGCGGCGGTAGAATTAATGCAAAAGTCGATTAAGCCCGGCGATTATGTGTTTATCACAACCGGATGGGCGGATCAGCCAGCCAATATCCCGACGAAGAGTGAGACGGATGGACCGCCAGGTACGGCGGCTCTTGCAAGAGCTATCCGCTTGACATTAAAAGGTCTGCCGATTGTCATTACAGATGATTATCTGGTAGAAGATATGAAGAAGGTTATGTCAAGCTGTGGTTTTTCAATTACAGAGCCGGAAAAACTTTCAACATCTCTTTCGGATGAATTGGGATTTGAAATGGTTCCTACGATTGCGGTAATTGGTATGCCGATTGATCAGGAAGCCTGCCGGGTTCGTTCCGAAGAACTGCTGGAGCACTATAAACCATCCCTTTGTCTGGCGATTGAACGTGGAGGTATGAATAAGCATGGCAGGATCCACGGAATGGGAGGCTTTGACTTCTCTGCCAGCCAGGCGAAGATGGATTATCTCTTTACCGGCGCCGGTGAACGCGGGATCGCGACAATCGGTATCGGCGATGGCGGTAATGAGATTGGCATGGCAAATATTGAAAAAACAGTGCGAGAAAAGGTAAAGAACGGAAATATGTGTAAATGCCCGTGTCATTCCGGCATTGCACTGGATGTAGCAAAGGTGGATGTTCTGCTTTCGGCGGCTATCTCAAACTGGGCTGGTTATGGAATTGCCTGCCTGCTTGGACTGGCAGAAGGAAATCTGGACGCCATGTGCAGCGAGGAGATAGAAAAGAGAGTGCTGGACAGCTGCTGGCGCGTTGAATTCCATGATTCGATTGGTTCCAGAGTTGCACCGAGCGTAGACGGATGCCCGGAACCGGTACATCTGGCAATTATACGTCTCTTTAGGGAGATTGTTACAATGGGAATCAAGAGATTCCCGGCAGAATAGAACGAATCACATTGCAACTAAATATGATCAATCCCCATTGATACAAACAAAAATGCAGTCGGTTTCCCCAAACCGGCTGTATTTTTTGTTATATAGAGAGGATAAGGTTAAAAAGGTGTTCTGGCGGTAGAAATCGCGAGTAAACTGTGGTAGAATATATAAGTTAAACTGGGTTTACCAGCTGTTGACGAACGGCTTAGATACCAGAAGTGAAAACAAGGAATAATCTAGTCGGAATGCGATCAAAATTAAACGTTAAAGTTTAAGAATAGAAGTAGAGATAATTAAACGAAAAACAACAGACAGAAAGGAAGTACAGTATGCAGGCAATCATTCTGGCTGGCGGACTGGGGACGCGGCTTCGCAGTGTGGTAAGCGACCGTCCGAAACCGATGGCGCTGGTTGAGGGTAAGCCGTTTCTGGAGTATGTGCTTCAGGGGCTGAAAAAGAGCGGAATTGACGATATTATTTTTGCCGTTGGTTATAAGGGCGGCATGGTGGAAGAATATTTTGGAGACGGAGCGCGGTTTGGCATCCGGGCGCGGTATGCGTATGAGGAAGAGCTGCTCGGCACGGCGGGCGCGATCAAGAATGCCGGGAAATATGTGACGGACGAGCAGTTTTTTGTCCTGAACGGCGATACATTTTATCAGATGGATTTTGGCGATTTGAGCCGGATTCAGCAGGAAAAAAATCTGGAGATGGCGCTGGTTCTGCGTGGCGTGCCGGATATTTCCCGCTATGGGGCGGCACGCCTGACCGACGGGCTGCTGACCGCTTTTAATGAGAAAAACGGCAATACCGGGGCGGGCACGATCAACGGCGGTGTGTACCTGATGAAGCGGGCGCTGCTGGATGAGATTCCGGAGGGAAAAGTTTCGCTGGAAAATGAGTGTATCCCCAGGTGGATGCAGGAGGGAAGACGTCTCGGCGGCATCGTAAATGACGGCTATTTTATTGATATCGGTGTGCCGGAGGATTATTTCCGGTTTCAGGAGGACGTAAGAAAAGGAGACATTACATGGTAATCAGAGGAAGAGCGCCGCTGCGCGTGAGCTTTGGCGGCGGCGGTACGGATGTAGAACCATTCTGTGTAGAACAGGGCGGTGCCATTATCGGAAGTACCATCAATAAATATGCATATTGTTCGATCATTCCGAGAGATGATGACCAGATCACGGTTCATTCCCTGGATTTTGATATGACAGTCAAGTACAATGCGAAGGAAAATTACGTCTGCGATGGACGGCTGGATCTTGTCACGGCAGCGCTGCGGGCGATGGATATTAAGCAGGGCTGTGAGGTTTATTTACAGTGCGATGCTCCGGCTGGTTCGGGACTTGGAACCTCCTCGACCGTCATGGTAAGTCTTCTGACTGCGATGGCGCGCTGGAAAGGAATCACGCTGGATAATTATGCGATGGCGGATCTGGCTTACGGCGTGGAGCGGATCGATCTGGGAATTTCCGGCGGTTATCAGGATCAGTATGCGGCGACCTTCGGCGGCTTTAACTTTATTGAATTTCACGGACGCAACAACGTCGTGGTAAACCCGCTCCGCATCCGCCGCGATATTATCAATGAGCTGCAGTATAACCTGTTGTTATGCTACACGGGCAATATCCATGTATCCGCGAATATTATCAAGGATCAGGTAAGCAACTATAAGAAACCGGACGCATTTCAGGCGATGTGTGAGGTAAAGGCGCTTTCCTATGCGATGAAGGACGAGCTTTTAAAGGGAAATCTCCACAATTTCGGCCGCCTTCTGGACTACGGCTGGGAGAGCAAGAAGCGGATGAGCAGCAAGATCACGAATCCACAGATTGATATGCTCTATGACGAGGCGAAAAAAGCGGGCGCTCTCGGCGGAAAGCTTCTGGGCGCTGGCGGAGGCGGCTTCCTTCTTGTGTACTGCCCATACAACGTCAAACATCAGGTGGCGCACCGTCTGGAAGCGGCAGGCGGACAGCTGATGGACTGGAATTTCGAACTGCGCGGCGCACAGAGCTGGATCTGCGATGAAGACCGCTGGGACTACCGCGATATTCAGGTGCAGATGCCGGATAAGGAGTATACATTCCATGTGTAAAAATAACTGTAAAGTAGTATTCCTTGACCGTGATGGCACGATGAACGTGGAGGTCAATTATCTTCACCGAAAAGAAGATTTGAAGCTGATTGACGGCACCGCAGAGGCAGTCCGTCTCCTGAACGAGGCCGGATATAAGGTGATCGTCATTACCAACCAGGCGGGCGTGGCGAGGGGTTACTATACCGAGGCGGATGTAAAAATCCTTCATGATTATATGAATGAGGTGCTGGGGCGTGACGGAGCACACGTAGATGCGTTCTACTATTGCCCGCACCACCCGGAGCATGGGATTGGACTTTATAAGAAAAAATGCCATTGCCGCAAGCCGGAGACAGGAATGTTTGAGATGGCAGAGCGCGATCTGCCGGGGGGCATTGATAAAGCACATTCCTATATGATCGGGGACAAGCGCATCGACGCGCAGGCAGGAAAAAACTTCGGCGTGACCGGAGTCCTTGTAGGAACCGGCTATGGGGCAAAAGAACATGCGGAAGATATGGCGGCTGGACTTATAAAAGAGGACGGAAGCTGCCCGGTGGGCGGTTATGACGCGTATGCCGATACGCTGCTGGATGCGGTGCGCGGGATTTTAGACGGGCGTATATAGAATGCTGCTCACAAAAAGATTCCGGGAGTACATAAACTAGAAAGAGAGGAACCATCGACATGCAGAATCAGAGAAAAAACGGACGACCAGACGCAGCCGTGCGCATGGCTGGTCTTTTTCTGGTGCTGTTCTGCGTGGCGGCGGTTCTGATTCCGGCGAAAACGCTGTTTACGGGAAATGGTTTTTTCGCAGATTACATTCATTTCACGGAATCGAAGCGGATGTATGTGGAGATTGCGATTCTGGCAGTCTTGATCTTTGGGGGGCTGGCGCTTTTGAAGCGCGGACGCAGCCGGATGTACTGGCTGACGGCGGTTGTGCTGGTGTTTTCCTGGATTCATGTGGTATTTCTGCCGATGGTGGTGTCGGCGGTGTATCTGATTAGCCTGTTGGCGATCGGGAGGTTTTTTAGAAAACAGGTGTTTTTCAGGGGAAGGGTCTGGGAGCGGCCTTATTTTTCTTTTTATATGGACTTCCTTTTTGGAACCTCCTTTGCAATCGTTGTGTATTGTCTGCTTTCTGCCCTTGGCGTTGGAAAAATCGCCTGGATGCGCCTGATCGTCTATGCCCTGGGAGCGGCGGCGCTGGGATTTGATTTTTCCTCGATTTCCCACCAGTGCATCATGGGATGGCAGAAGCTTTCCTGGATGCTGGATGGCAGGGACAAGGTGTCGGTTCAGGTGATTGAGACAGGGAAACAGGCGTTACTGTTCACAGGTAGGCACTTTTGGACCCGAAAGTGCCGTAAGAAAACGTGGTGGCAGCAGGCATTTGCCGTATTTAAATGCGAAGCCACGACAAATTCCGTTACTGGGCACGTATGCGTGAACAGTAACAAACAGGCGTTACTGTTCACAGGTAGGCACTTTTGGACCCGAAAGTGCCGTAAGAAAACGTGGTGGCAGCAGGCATTTGCCGTATTTAAATGCGAAGCCACGACAAATTCCGTTACTGGGCACGTATGCGTGAACAGTAACAAACAGGCGTTACTGTTCACAGGTAGGCACTTTTGGACCCGAAAGTGCCGTAAGAAAACGTGGTGGCAGCAGGCATTTGCCGTATTTAAATGCGAAGCCACGGCAAATTCCGTTACTGGGCATGTATGCGTGAACAGTAACAAACCGACTGGCAGCGGGGCATCGCGGGAAATACCGCGCCGGGTGCGCCGGGCATGGACGCTGGCGGCTGGCTGGTGCGTTTTGATGTTTTTGATTCAGGTAGGACGCCTGAATATCGCACTCGATTTTGATACACTCTGGTATGGCGTTCGCTCCCAGTATATCGTGGCAGGCGGAACCGGGCTTTATGAGAATCCGGGGCTGGTCGGCATGGTCTATGTGTATTCGAAGGGCTTTGAGGTGCTGACCCTGCCGCTCTGCGATCTGGCGAGTCACAGCTACCTGACGTTCTTTAACCTCTGGTTGGCAGTCCTGGGAATTGGGGCGATGGTCTGGAATGCGAAACTGCTGACGAGTAATCGAAAGCAGGAGACAGGGAAGAAACTAACGTATCGCAGCGTCTTGCCGGGAATTATGGCAGCTGTTTTGACCATCTCGGTGCCGGGCATTATGAATATGGCGCTCACAGCCAAGGCGGATTTGATTACGTGGCTGCTGCAGCTTATTATGCTGGGGAGCTTTTTTCAGTATATTCAAGTGTATGAAAATCGTTGGATGATCCTCTCCGGAGCAGCCGGCTCCTATTTCCTGTCCCTCACGATGAAGCCGACCTCCCTGGTCTTTTCCACTGCCGTATTTGGCATGATGGGGCTGTACCTTCTGTGGTTCTGGTTCCATGAGCGCGGGGCGGTGGCTGACCTATTTCACCATATGGTCCGCCTGATTGGCTCATTATGCCTGCCGTTTGGGGCATTGGCCGGTATCTGGGCGCGGACGATGAAGATCACGGGAATGCCGGTTACTTCGGTATTTACTTCGATTTTTGCATTGTTTGGTTTTAAAATGAAATATCCATTTGCCACCTCTGAGCTGCCGCAGAATTATCAGGAGGAATCAACGCTTCATGTGCTGGCGCGGCGCATCTGGCAGATGCTGATGCAGCCGCAGGGCGAAGATATGGGGCATGTGATTCTGGCGTGGGGAACCTCGCTGATGGCGGTACTGATTGTGATGCTGGTGCTTTATGGGATTTTGTCCAAAAAGGGAGAGGAGCAATCCCGTATCTGGAACGCGGCATTGGTGATTTTTGTTCCATTTGTGATCGTCAGTCTGATCAGCCTGTCGATGCTTTACCAGATCGACGGAAATTATTTTATGCTTCTGTATTCTATGCTGATTCTGGGGGCATGCCGGGCGATGGCGTATTTTAAGAAAATCGGCTTTTATCCGCTCGCGTCGAAGTGCCTGGCACCGCTGCTGGTATTAAATCTGATTGTCACGGCGATCAGCAGCTGGGCGTGGACGGCTGGATTTTCGGAGATGCATCTTCTGAATAAAGGGCGTGTCAACCACCGGGCGCAGGAACAGGCGCGGATGGAGGAAAAGGGAAACACGCTGATCTGGCAGGAGGTGTCGCAGGATCCGGAAAACCGGGTGATCGCATTTGGAACGCATCCGTACTGTTTGCAGTTCCCGTGCAATGTGGAGTCGTATAAGGATATTACATCGCCGTGGGGCAACGTCGAACTCGTCAACTCGCCGGAGGCGTTTGAAACCTATATGGCGTATGCGAAGACAGATTATGTCTACGCAGAAGCAGGTTATCTGGGACCGGGAAGCTGGGAGTGGAGTCTGGATCTTCTGCGGGAACTGATCCGCAGAGGCAGTTTGACCGATCTGTTTTTTGAAAATGGAAATATGCTTGCGCGGGTATCCGACACAGAGGTGCCGGAGGAAGAAGCGCAGAACAATCTGGAAATGTTTGAGCGGGAGTATTTATTTTACGATGCAGAAGCTCAATAGACATCGAAAAACCTGACAGGAGGAAATAGAAATCATGAAGGAATACGAGTACCTAGACGAGCTGATCAGCCGCTATCCGGTTCTTGCACCGGTAAAAGCGGATATTCGCACTGCGTATGAGACGTTGAAAGAGTGCTATGAGCGCGGCGGAAAGCTTCTGATTGCCGGAAATGGCGGAAGCTGTGCGGATTCGGAACACATCGTGGGCGAGCTGATGAAGGGGTTTGTGAAGAAACGCCCGGTTTCGGCGGAGATAGAGGCGGCGCTTAAAACGGTAGACCCGCAGATGGGGGCGGAACTTTCTGAAAGACTGCAGCAGGGACTTCCGGCGATCGCGCTGACCGGCCATGCAGGACTGACCACCGCATTTATGAATGATGTGGATGGCAGCATGACTTACGCGGAACAGGTGCTTGGATATGGAAAAGAGGGGGATGTGTTCCTCGGAATCTCAACATCGGGCAATTCGAAAAATGTCCTGTATGCAGCCGTGACGGCAAAGGCAAAGGGGCTTAAGGTTATCGGGCTTCTGGGACGCGACGGCGGGCGGATCCGTGGATACTGCGACACTGCGATTGTCGTGCCGGAGCAGGAGACATTTAAGATTCAGGAGCTGCATCTTCCAGTGTACCATGCACTGTGCCTGATGCTGGAAGAATATTTCTTTTAAGATATATTTTGTTTCATGGAAAGGAAGTAATGATTCAGCAGGTTCATGAAGAAAACTGGATGATTACGAGGGAAAAGTATGTTATTTGGAAACAGGCCGGCGGACAAAACGGCAAAATGGAGAGTCAGTACCCGCAGCTTTGCAGTGCTGCTTGCCTATACGCTTTTTATCTGGTGGCTGGAAGTGCTGGATCTTCTGGCATGGCTTTTACATGTACCACAGGGAACAGCTTTGTCGCGGGCGGCAGCGCTGGTTTTATGCGGTGCTGTCATGGCGGCAATTGGAAGATTTGAACGGGACCATGCGGGAGTGAGTCCGCTTTTTATAGCGGGAAGTTTGTTTATCCTGGCTTTTTTTTCGGTCAAGGGATTTGCCCCGGATCAGAGCTATGACACGCAGAACTATCACCTGCTGTCGCAGATTCCCGGATTTGTGGACAACCTTCATTATCATGTGATACCGGGGCGGTTCCAGATGTTCGGTTTCCGGCTGGGCGACCGGATGTTTTATCCATTCCGGGCGCTTTTAGGGCTTCGGATGGGGACATTGTTAAACGCACTGGCGATGCTTGTGATTTATCGGCAGGTAACGGTGTTCCTGAGCATGGAGGCAGACCGGCTGGAAAGAAAATGCAGCTGGTCGAAGCATCTTGCGCCGGTACTGGCATTTCTGATTGTCAGCCGCCTGGAGTTGATTCAGGAGAGCGGCAGTTACATGGTCGAGCTTCTGGCGCTGCCGTTTCTTCTGGAAATGGTATTTCTGCTTCTGCGCGGGCTGGATGAGGCGAAGCGGGAGCGCGAGGCGGTTTTATTCTGCCTGTTTGGCGGAATCCTGTTCTGTCTCAAGATGACGAATATCGTGTATCTGGTGCCGCTGGTGCTTCTGTATCTGTGGAAAATCCGGAAGTATCTGACGCCGAAGCTGTTTCTGGGGTGTCTGGTGACGGGGATGATTCCCGTCAGCGTGTACCTGATTTACAATGGGATAGCGATGAAAAATCCGGTTTATCCTTATTATAACAGCCTGTTTCATTCGCCGTATTTTGGGGAAACGGACTTTAAGGACCCGAGATGGGGACCCAGCAATATAAAAGAGTTTCTTTTGTGGGCATATTCGATGATCCGGCATCCAGATTACCGCCTGAGTGAGATACCGGCGAAATACAACCTGGATCTGGCGCTGATGTATCTGGGAGCGGCGGGAGCCGGGCTCGGCTGGATTTGGAAGAGGGTCAGCAGCAGGACGGGAACCTTATTTCTGCTGTATGCCGCGTCTTTTATTCTCTGGGCGGCAACGACGGGACACAGCCGCTATTTTATGGGCGGAATCTTATTTGCCGGAATGCTTTGCGGGTGTCTGGTGCTGCAGGGAATGGCTTCCATTTCTCCCAGGCTGACAGGCGGCGTTGTATTTGCAATTATGTTTATAGTTGTTTACGCCGGGCGCGCTTACGATGCTTATACCTGTGTCTGGAACGGCGGGGAATGGGCGATGCGGGCGGTGAGCCGTGAGAGTATCCGCAGCAACCTGCCTTACGTATTTCACGATCATCAGCTGTTTACACCGGAAGAACGTTCCAAGATTGACCGCATTTTCCTGACCTGGTCGGATGTGGGAAGCTATGCGCGGCTTGCGGGCGAAGATGTGCCGGTCTGGAACCGGTATTCGATCGTCAATGAGCTGTCGGAGCAGAAAGACGCCTATATCGATGAAATCGAGGTGGCGATGGAGGCAGGTGAGGGCGTCTATGACATGATCCCGCAGGGACTTGAGACGTTGGAAAGCTATCTGGAATGGATGAATGAGGCGGGATGGTACGTGCATGATATGGAGTATCAGGAAACAATCCTGCAGGGCAGCCAGTCCTTTACACTGGCAGGGCTTGAGATGGCGCATGGACGCGAAAACTGCTGGTACCGCACACAGGAGATTTTCATGGATGCACAGGAACCGGAAAAAGAAGTACCAGAATGGCGCTGGGAGAATACCAGCGGGGACGATCATCCGACTATCCGGGCGGTTCTGTGTGATCCGGACTACTGGGTGCTGAAGCAGCCATTTGAAGTGGAAATCATCGCCTCGGATGGGACAAACAGCCGGACGGCTGCTGTGATCCAGGCGGGACAGAAGGAATATGAACCGATGGAAGTACAGCTTGATCTGACAGGGCTTCAGAGAGAGATAAAATTGGAATTGGTAAGTACAGCTGAGACAAAACGGGCTGTTGTGATCAATCCGGAATGGTCCGCCAAAACGGTGGAAGAGTGAAAACGGGAGGAGAAAAATGGACAAGATAGCGGTATTAATTCCGTGTTATAATGAAGGCCAGACGATTGCCAAGGTGGTCAAGGACTACCGCGAGGCATTGCCGGAGGCAACGATCTATGTATATGACAATAATTCATCGGATCACACGGATGAGATTGCCAGGGAGGCAGGCGCGGTTGTGCGCTATGAATACCAGCAGGGCAAGGGAAATGTCATCCGCAGCATGTTCCGCGACATTGACGCGGAGTGCTATGTCATGACGGACGGCGATGACACCTACCCGGCGGAGGACGCGAGAAAGCTGGCGGACCAGATTTTACAGGGAAAAGCAGATATGGTCATCGGCGACCGCCTTTCTTCGACGTATTTTACCGAAAATAAGCGTCCGTTCCACAATACTGGAAACCGTCTGGTGCGTGGGCTTATCAACCTGATTTTCAAGAGCAATATCAAGGATATTATGACCGGTGCGCGCGCGTTTAACTATGAATTTGTCAAGAGCTTCCCGATTCTTTCGACCGGATTTGAGATTGAGACGGAGATGAGCATTCATGCGCTGGACAAGAACTTTAAGCTGGTGGAGATCCCGGTTGGATACCGTGACCGCCCGGAGGGGAGTGTGTCAAAGTTAAATACATTTTCGGATGGATTTAAGGTGCTACGCACGATCGCGAGACTCTTCCGGGATTACAAGCCGTTTGCGTTTTTTGGATGGCTGGGGCTCATTTGTTTTGCGATTGCAACGGCATTTTTCGCGCCAGTGCTTGGCGGCTATCTGGCAACCGGCATGGTGCCGAAGTTCCCGACCCTGATCGCGTGTTCCGGGCTCTATGTGATTTCGTTCCTGTTGTGGATCAGTGGTGTGATTCTGGAGGTTATTACGAAGAAACACCGTCAGTTATTTGAACTTTACTTGAACCAGCTGAGCATTTTAAAGAGGAGAAACGGATGAAACGCCGTGTATTTTTAGGGCTTCCGGTTATTTTGGGGATTTTATTTTATATCTGGTATATATTTCATGCCTCAGACAATGTGGCGTATTCGGATTATATCCGGCTGATCAATTCATATCTGCCGGATGTGACAAATCCGGCGAAATTCTTTGTACCGGATATCCTGACGCGCGTTCCGATCACGTATCTGGGACGCATCATCAATGTGAAGCTATTTGCCTACAATACGTATTTTGATATGATTCTGGGTGTTTTGAGCCTGGGGGCGGGCGCGGCGGTGCTGGCGCTCTACGCAGAGCGGAACCGCTCGGTCGGCTATCTTTCCTTCCTGTTGATTCAGTTTGTATATTTCAGTCTGAATAAATGGGAAATGATGACGAACGGGACCGGCTGGGTCTGCACTCTGTCGATCTCCGGATTTTTATTCCATTTTGCAGTCCTCGACCATGCAGCGGCGACCCGGTGCCGGAATATGTCTGACCGGGTGCTTCTGGTAATTCTGCCGATCCTGCTGGTCGTGCTGGTGGCAGGACCGTACAGCGGCGGCTATGCGGTGATTCTGGTGCTGGCATACGGCGCACTGTGGCTGGCGGATGGGCGCGGGGGTGCTGAAACAAGCAGCCGCTCCTGGAGCCGAAAGTGCCGGAGAACCTGGTGCATCGGGGCATTGACAACGGTTCTTGCGATGGTATTATATCTTTGGAGCAATTCACAGGCAGTTTACGTGCACCGTGGAGCAGTGACTGATGTTTCAATCGCTCAGGAATTTGCCGCCCAGCCGCTCTTTTTCCTGCGGTTTCTGCTGAAAGCGGTGGCATCGTCGGTGATCGGCGTGGCGCAGATTCAGGAGCTGGAGGCAGGAAGCCCCTGGTTTGTCCGGCTGCATCTGGTGTATCTGCTGGGGCTGGCAGTGTTTGTTTCGTATCTGCTGGCACTGTATCTGAATGTGCGGTTTCAGCTTTATAAAAAGACTATTTTTCCGCTTCTGCTGGTTCTCAGCGGCGGCTGTAACCATCTGCTGGTGCTGGCGGCGCGGTGGATTTTCCTGAAGGACGAGTACGGGATGTCCTCGCGGTACGAGATACAGTATCAGATGGGAATTGTAGGAATTCTGCTTACGTTTGCATTCGTCTGGAGTATGTGCCGGGAAAAGGCGCAGGAAACAGAGGCAGATAAGGCGAAAACACGCGTGCCGGAGAAACGGGCGGCCCGCACACTTTTAAAGGTCTGTATGCTGGCATTTACCGTGCTGACGGTCTTTGGAAATGCATGGACAACCCGGGCAGAAATCCGGACAGCGCCGTACCGGAAAGCATATTTACAGGTATCAAGGGAGCTGGGACTGAATTACCGGACGGCGAGCGATGAGGATCTGGAGACCTACCTGCATAACGACCCGGATGCAGTGCGGGATGCGATGAGAATTTTGGAAGAAAACCATTTGAATATATTTCGATAAAAACGATGGACAGAAGGAGAAGTGCAATGAAAGTTGTAATATTAGCGGGTGGATTCGGTACACGAATCAGCGAGGAAAGCCATTTAAAACCAAAGCCAATGATCGAGATCGGAGAACAGCCGATTCTCTGGCATATCATGAAGCACTATTCCCAGTATGGATTCAATGATTTTGTGATCTGCCTGGGCTACAAACAGTATGTAGTAAAAGAGTATTTTGCTGATTATTTCCTGCATACGTCGGATGTGACCTTCGATCTGGCGAAGAACGAGATGCAGGTGCATAACAATTATTCCGAGCCGTGGCGCGTGACGCTGGTCGATACCGGACTGCACACGATGACGGGCGGTCGTATCAAACGTATCCGCGATTACATTGGGGATGAGACGTTCATGCTGACCTACGGCGACGGCGTTTCCAACGTGGATCTGGACGCGCTGGTGGCATTCCACAAGCAGCACGGCAAGATCGCGACCCTGACCGGCGTCAACATCGGACAGCGTTTCGGTGTCATGGATGTGGACAGCGACGGACACATCCGCGAGTTCCGTGAGAAGAACGATGATGACGGCAAGATCGTCAACGGCGGCTTCATGGTACTCGAACCGGGCGTCTTTGACTATATCGAGGGCGATGATACCGTCTTTGAGAAAGCGCCGTTGGAGCAGCTTGCCAAGGACGGACAGCTGATGGTATACCGCCACGACGGTTTCTGGAAATGTATGGATACCCAGCGTGACAAGATGCAGCTGGAACAGATGTGGCAGGAAGGCAATGCGCCCTGGAAGCTGTGGAAATAATATGTTACTGTACACGCATACGTGCCCAGTAACGGAATTTGCCGTGGCTTCGCATTTAAATACGGCAAATTCCTGCTGCCACCACGTTTTCTTACGGCACTTTCGGTTCCAAAAGTGCCTACCCGTGAACAGTAACAATAATATACTGTAAGGGAAAATTTAAGGAATATACACAAATCCTGTAAGAAAGTATGGTATAATGTGAACACTTGACGAGGTATTTTCGAGTCTAGTGAGAACATATACCTGACCACTTAATGAGGTGTTTCACGAATTTAGTGGTCATGGTATAATGAGCGCAGAAGAAAAGAATGCGGCTGCGAAGCAGACATATTCTTTTCTTGCGCCATTAACGAAGGATCACGAAATAATTAAAAAGAGGAAAACCATGGAACTTCTTGATTTTTATAAAGGAAAACGGGTCCTTGTGACCGGTGACACAGGCTTTAAGGGAAGCTGGCTGGTCCGCATCCTACATCTGGCGGGGGCGGAGGTGACCGGCTATGCGCTGAAAGCGCCGACCGAGCCGTCGATGTTTGAGATCCTGCATCTGGGGGAGACGATTCACCATGTGGATGGGGATGTGCGCGATTTCGCCCATTTAAAACAGGTGTTTGATGAGACGAAGCCAGAGATTGTACTCCATCTGGCAGCGCAGCCGATCGTGCGCGAGTCGTACCGGGATCCGGTCGGCACGTATGCGGCGAATGTCATGGGTACGGTTCATGTGCTGGAATGCGCCAGACAGTGTGAATCCGTCCGCTCTCTCGTCAATGTGACGACGGACAAGGTTTATGAAAATAAGGAATGGGAGTACGGTTACCGCGAAAATGACCCGCTGGACGGCTACGATCCGTATTCCAATAGCAAATCCTGTTCGGAGCTGGTGACACACAGCTATAAGCAGTCGTTCTTCACGGACGGCCGCTGCGCCGTCTCAACCTGTCGTGCTGGCAATGTGATCGGCGGCGGTGATTTTGCGGCGGACCGGATCGTGCCGGACTGCGTGCGCGCAGCGGAAAAGAAAGAGCCGATCATCGTGCGGAATCCGCATTCGACGCGCCCGTTCCAGCATGTGTTAGAGCCGCTGTTTTTGTATCTGACGGTGGCAAAGGCGCAGTGGGAAAATGCGGAGCTGGCGGGCTGCTATAACGTCGGACCGGATGACTGTGACTGCGTCAATACAGGACGTCTGGCGGATCTGTTCTGTGAAACATGGGGCGGCGGGATGCATTGGATCAACCGCTATGATGGAGGTCCGCATGAGGCGAATTTTCTGAAACTGGATTGTTCCAAAGTGAAAAAGGTATTTGGCTGGAAGCCGCACTTCCATGTAGAAGAGGCGATGGCTGCGACGGTGGAATGGTCGAAGAAGTGGCTTGCCGGAGCGGATATGCGCGAGGTGACGGATGAGCAGATCCGGGCGTATGCGGCTCGGTTTGAAGAAAAACAGATAGATGCAGGCGGCTGCACGAAAGGTGTGTCTGGCAGCAGGCAGATCTGATACGGCTGCGGCAGAGAACGGTAGCAAAAGCAGGAGGAGAAACATGGCAGAAGAAAAAGTAACCCTGTCGGACGGAAAAGAGGCTGCGCGTCAGCAGATTCTCGATCTGGTGGCAGAGTATTGTGATAAATATCATAATCAGAAAAAAGAATTTACCGAGGGACAGCGGATTCCGTATGCGTCCCGCGTTTACGATAACCATGAGATGGTCAATCTGGTAGACAGTGCGCTGGAGTTCTGGCTGACCTCCGGACGTTACACCGATCAGTTTGAGGCGGGGCTTGCGAACTACCTGGGCGTCAAATACTGTTCCCTTGTAAACTCCGGTTCCTCCGCGAACCTGATCGCATTTATGGCGCTGACTTCCCCATTGCTGGGAGAGCGCCGGGTGTGCCGCGGCGATGAGATTATCACGGTTGCGGCAGGTTTCCCAACGACGGTAACCCCGGCGATCCAGTATGGCGCAGTTCCAGTGTTTGTGGATGTGACGATTCCACAATACAACATCGACGCCGATAAGCTGGAGGCGGCGCTTTCAGAGAAGACGAAAGCGGTTATGATCGCCCACACACTGGGAAATCCGTTTGATTTACAGAAGGTAAAAGAATTCTGTGACCGTCATAACCTGTGGCTGGTGGAGGACAACTGTGATGCCCTCGGAAGCCGCTATGAGCTGAACGGCGAGTGGCATTTTACCGGTACGATCGGAGATATCGGAACGTCCAGCTTTTATCCGCCGCACCACATGACGATGGGCGAGGGCGGCGCCGTGTACACGGACAATCCGCTTTTAAACAAGATTATCCGCTCCTTCCGCGACTGGGGACGCGACTGTGTCTGCCCGTCCGGCTGCGATAACCTCTGCGGTCATCGATTTGACCGCCAGTATGGTGAGCTGCCGCTTGGCTACGACCATAAATATGTATACTCCCATTTTGGATATAATTTAAAGGCGACCGATCTGCAGGCGTCGATCGGCTGCGCGCAGCTTGAAAAGTTTCCATCCTTCGTGGAGCGCAGAAAACACAATTTCGCCCGCCTGAAAGCGGGACTTGCCGGAACCGAGGACGCATATATCCTGCCGGTTGCCTGTGAGCATTCCGATCCGAGCTGGTTTGGTTTTCTTCTGACCTGCCAAGAGGGTGTAGATCGGAACAAGGTAGTCAAATATGTCGAGGAAAAGGGCGTGCAGACGCGTATGCTCTTTGCCGGAAACCTGATCAAGCATCCGTGCTTTGATGAGATGCGGAAAGAAAACTGCGGCTACCGCGTAGCCGGAACTCTGGAAAATACCGACCGTATCATGCGCGATACCTTCTGGGTCGGCGTTTATCCGGGCATGACAGATGAAATGATTGATTATATGGCAAAGACACTTCGTGAGGCATGCCGTCAGTAGGGACGGGGACCGCGGCAATTCACAGGTGGGGAGATACTCTGCCTGTAAGAAAATGCCTGTGAAAATGAGCAGCTGTGACAGAGAAAGAACAGTTACAGGAGAAAATGAGGGGACAACCATCATGAATGAGGAAAAATCAGAGAGCCGCAGGGCGGTCAAACTGCCGCCGTGTCCGGGGCTTGAGAAGGTTCACCGGGCGAATCTGCGCCTTTTGAAGGAGATAGACCGGATCTGCCGGAAATACAAGATTTCCTATATGCTGGATTCCGGGACACTTTTGGGCGCGGTGCGTCATGAGGGATTTATCCCGTGGGATGATGATGTCGATCTGGCATTTACACGTGCCAATTATGAGATGTTTTTGAAGGTAGCGCCGCGGGAGCTGCCGGAGGGAATGTCCCTGCTGCGCCCGGAGGAGATCCGGGGTGGCAAGGTGTTTTATGATTTTACAACGCGTGTCATCTATGACAACAGCCGCGTCCATGAGGACAATGAGCAGATGCAGTTTTATGAGGGAAAATTAAACCATCTCTGGGTGGATCTGTTCGTCCTTGACCGCCTGCCGGATAGTAAGGTGGGCGCGTGGAGCGCAAAATTTCTTCAGAAGGTTATTTATGGAATGGCGATCGCACACCGTGATCAGATTGATTTCAGCAAATACAGCCTGATGGATAAGCTGCGGGTTGGTGTGCTGGCAGGTGTGGGGCACCTTGTCCCGATGCCGGTTTTATTTAAGCTGCAGAGACTTGCAGCGGCGAAGGATCGCAAAAAGAAGACGAAACACTGGTATTACAGCAATTACCAGCCGGATTATCTCTATGTAACGCTGGAGGGCGCATGGTGCGAGCGCGCGGTGGATCTGCCGTTTGAGGACACAAAGCTGATGGTGCCGGTGGGCTATGAGCATGTGCTGGAGTGGATTTACGGCGACTATATGACGCTGCCGCCGGTGGAAAAACGGGTTCCGGCACATTCTTCGATAGCGATCGAAATTTTGGATGACCCGGATGCTTAATTGAAAGATGAAATATGAGTAAGAAAGATAAGAAAAAACGGACAGACAGCATGGAAGATAAGAAGAAAAATGAAACCAGACAGTCGACCATGCAGAACAGGATGGAAAATATGAACGGACAGAAACCAAAGACGATCTCGATCGTGATTTCTGTTTACAACGAGGAAAAGGCGCTGCATGAGTTCTATCGGGAGGCAACTCCGGTTTTTGAGGCGCTGCCGTGGAATTACGAACTGATTTTTGTCAACGACGGAAGTGCGGACGCCTCGGGGCAGATTCTGGCAGAACTGGCAGCAGCGGATCCGCGGGTACGTGTGATCAACTTTTCCCGTAACTTTGGCCATGAGGCGGCGATGCTTGCGGGGCTGGACCACAGCAGCGGGGAGGGCATCGTGTGTATGGATGCCGATCTGCAGCATCCGCCGGAATGTGTGGCGCAGATAATCGAAAAATTCGAAGAGGGCTATGAGGTTATCAACATGGTCCGGACGAAAAATAAATCGGCTGGATTCATCAAAAACCTGACGTCTTCTGCTTTTTATAAATTTTTGAACAAGATTTCAGATGTGAAGCTGGAAAATAACGCATCCGATTTCTTTGCGCTGACTGCCAATGCGGCGCAGGTGTTAAAGACCAATTACCGGGAAAAAGTGCGTTTCCTGCGCGGCTATGTGCAGAATATCGGATTTAACCGGACGACCATCGAGTATGAGGCGAGAGCCAGGGTGGCGGGCGAGAGCAAGTACAGCATCCGGAAATTATTTAAATTTTCGATCAATACGATTCTCTGCTTTTCGGATCTGCCGCTAAAGCTCGGCATTTACTCGGGAATTATCGTGGGCTTTCTGGGGCTGCTCGTGATGCTGGAAACGATTTATGAGTGGGCGGTCAAAGGAACGCCCAATGGTTACGCGACGATCGTAGTGCTTTTATGCTTTATGTTCGCGATGCTGTTCGTGATTGTGGGAATTATCGGGGAGTATATCGCGATCCTGTTTACAGAATTGAAGGATCGTCCAATTTATATCGTTCATGATACAAAAGGATTTCCGGAAAAGGAAAGCTGACAGGAAGGAATCGTATGAAGAGATTAAGACGTTTACTGATAAGTTTGATGATTACGGCACTGATGGCTGCCGGAATGCCGATGACGGCATTTGCAAAGCCGGACTGGCCCTCGGATACGGGGATCGAGTCGGAGGCAGGCATTGTCATGGATGCGGACTCCGGGGCGGTTTTATTTGGGCAGAACATCCATGTGCAGAAGGCGCCGGCAAGTATCACGAAAATATTGACGGCGCTCGTAGTCATTGAGAACAGCAGTCTGGATGATACGGTCACATTTTCCCACGATGCCGTTTACAACGTGGAAGATGGCAGCGGAAACAAGAACGCCATCGAGGAGGGCGACACGCTTTCGGTGCGCGATTGTCTCTACCTGCTGCTGATGCGTTCTTCCAACCAGGCGGCGAATGCGCTGGCGGAGCATGTGGGCGGAAGCCGCGACGGTTTTGTGAAGATGATGAACGAGAAGACGGCGGAGCTTGGCTGCGAGAACAGCCATTTTGCGAATCCGTCCGGTCTGAATGACGACACACAGCTCACTTCGGTGTATGATATGGCGCTGATCGCATCGGCGGCGTATAAAAATGACACGCTTTTAACGATCAGTAAGGATAAGAGCTACCGATTACCGGCGACGAAGAACAATCCGGACGGTGTGACCATCCAGCCGGAGCACAAGCTTCTTATCACGACTGACACAGAGAGTCCGAACTATTATCCATATGCGGTAGCCGGAAAGACCGGTTACACATCCGTTGCGGGGCAGACGCTTGTTACCTATGCGATCAAGGATGACAGACGCCAGATTGCGGTCACGATGAAGAGTACGCAGGCGACCCATTATCAGGATACGATTGCATTGCTGGATTTCGGCTTTCTACGGTTTGAAAATGTAAATATTTCGGAAAATGAGACGGCATACACAAGCGGCGATCAGCCGGTGCAGATCGGAGACAATAGCTATCAGCCGTCCGATTTATCGATGGATACGTCGGCAGTCATCACGATCCCGAAGGATGCTTCGTTTGCGGATGCGGAGAAGACGGTGGTAACGGATCTGCCGGAGGATGCACCGCTGGGCGCGGTGGCACTGCTTTCTTACAAATACAACGACCGCAAGATCGGACAGGTGTATCTGATCAGCGCATCGGCGGCAGAAGCGGCAGCAAACGGGGAGACGGCTCCGGATGACGGAAATACGGCATCGGATCCGGCAGCATCCAATACAGGCGCGTCCGGAAAACCAAAGCAGGCGAAATCTTCGTTCCACCTGACCCTGCCGAAACTTCCGAAAGTATCGGTGAGAACGGTGCTGATTGTGGTCGTCAGTGTGCTTCTGGCAGCGGCGTGTGCGGCGCTTGTATGGTTGTTCTACCAGCGTCATCAGGAAGAAAAGAGACGCCAGGAGGAGCGGAGAAAACGGAGAAGACAGCGTCTGCAGGAGATCGGCTGTTCGCAGGAAGAGTTTGAAAAACTGCTTGAAAAGCGGATGGGCGCGTCCTACTGGGCGTCTGGCACAGCGGAGGCAGATGAGAGCACAGAGCAGGCGGAGTCTGACATGGATGTGCGATCTGGTTCAGGACAGGTTCCGGCGGCAGATGCAGCCGCGTCCCGGCTGGCAGAGAGTGGAAAAGCAAGAACTGGTTCCACGGAAAAGAAGCCGCTGAAAGAAAAACTTGCACAGAAAGAGGCAGAGGATGCCAAAACACAGCAGGGTGTGCAGGAGGATGACACAGAGCTTACGGTTGAGGATCTGGATTGACAACCTGGATGCGCTAAATGGCTGTAAAATGGTTCGGATGGATTGTTTACGGGAGATTTTGGAAAGTATGAAGATTTTTTGAATTTTTCTAAAATGACTACAAAAACAAAAGGCGATATTATATAATAGCCATGCGGTTCGGACTGGTTCCGGCTGTGAATGAGTGAATGAAGGGATAGAAGAACACGATGAAAAAACTTCTGATAATGATGGTTGCGTGTATGGCGCTGCTCAGCGGATGCACGGAGAGTACGATTGTAAAACCGACTTCTGAGACGGTAGTCGGAGATCCGAATTTTGAGACACAGGAAAATGTTGAGATTGACTGGACACAGGTCAGCACGGACGCGGAAGACATGTTCAAGGATACAAGTACCTACGAGTACGGCCGCGATTTCCATTTCTATATGGAGCCGAACAAGAAACAGATCATGCTGATCTGGGTAGTGGCAGATGATCTGCCGGATGATCAGATAGGAACCTATGCGGAAGATTTAATCAAGGGATTCAACGACATTGTCCACACCCAGGACTTCTCGATTGAGATGTCCGGTGAAGATTCCTACGGCGGACTGTGGAAACAGTATGCACTGTCCTACAGCATCGTTCCGGAGAGCGACCAGGATAACGAGGACGCATGGTTTATCAGTGGTTCCTATGAGGCTGGCGCAGATTTCAAACTTCCGGATACCAAAGAGCTGATTTCCAAGGTGAAAGAGAAAGAAGCAGCAGGCGAGTACGATACGACTGAGGCGGAGGAAGAGACAGAGAACGCAGAATAAGAGGTTGTCTGTACAGACACGGGATATTTTCTGTGTATAATTAAGAGAAAAGTGATCAAAAAAGCTGTCATATGAGAAACAGATGAGTGTTCTTCATATGACAGCTTTTATTTACCAGGAACCGAAGTACGTGTTTTCACTCAACAGGTAGTCCGCTGTGATAAGACTCATTCCCCAGTTCAGCCAGAAGCGGCGATAAATCCTGTTTATCTAACGGTATGTTGTCTGTGACGGCGCTGTTTAAAAGCGCATAGACACGGCTGCATTTGTCCAATGTTTCATGGAAGAGATCAACAAACGAGGCGGTTGAGACGCGGGTCGGATCCCACGGGTTGCCCCATGCTTCGTGGTTTAGGTTACAGCTGCTCCGGTAGTCGGTTACGGAGTCCGTTACCATTTTCGCGGAAGCAACTGGGTGGTTGACGAAGATGGATTCGACCTGTGCAATGCCGAATTTTTTCTTGCCGTTCTTGTCCGAGAGTGTCCGGCAGCCGAAGCGCAGCGCCCAGATGGAGCGGTGCACCATCGCCGGAGTAACCTGGAAGTTGTTGCGGTAGGTGATAGGATAATAGGTTTCGTTGATACAGGAAGCCAGAAAATGGGAAATGAACTGGATTTCCTGTCCATTTAGACAGATCGTGGCGGTCTGGTTAAATTCGGACGGCTTCTTTTTTTTATATTTCCAGAGCAGGATCGCGTCGAGCTCATTTTCCAGATGTGCGTGCATCCCGTGATGCATGGAGGTCGGGGCATCCACCGGATAGCCGATGCGCCCGTACACGTAAGGATGACAGATCGAATCGGCAATGTAATGGTTTATAAATCCGGCCAGATAGGAGATGGCTTCCTCCTGCTGCTGGCGCGAGCGGATGGTTCCAATACGGCGCAGACAGCACTCAAAAAAGGCGTTTACCTTGTGTTCGTGCATATAGGAACCGACGTTGCGGTAATCGCGGTGGCGCAGGATCGGGATATTATAGAAAAACATATCCGGTCCCTGCAGACCGAGCTGGTAGAGCCAGCGGTATTTGGCGATCGTGTGTTTTAAGGGTGTGAACGGCATATCGTTGTATGCTTTCATGCCGAATATATAGTGCGTGGTAAAACCTGGCATATTGTTTTCATCCTTTCCAGAAGGACAGAGATTTGGAAATTTGTCCGCCTGTCCGATATGCTTATTGTAGCACTGCCGGTCTGGTTTGTCATGGGGTTTGCGGATGTTTACAGAAAGTGTAAGAAAAGGTGGATGGAAAGAGAGTTCTCGGAAGGCAATATCACGGCTTGGAGAATGAAATATCATAGTAAATCATAAGATTGGTTTGATAGAGTGAAAATAGATATAGAAAGGTGCTCGGATGGAAGCACTCAGAATCGTACAGAAAATGGTGTGGGGACCGTGGCTTCTGGGACTGTTTCTGGCGGTTGGAGTCCTCTGCATGGTGCGTCTGCGGGGATTTCCGATCCGTCATATCAGAGTCTGGTGGGAAGAGACGGTTGGGAGCGGCGGGAAAGGACAGCTTTTGACGACCTGCACCGCGCTGGCGGCGACGGTCGGAACGGGAAATATCACGGGCGTGGCAGCCGCGTTGGCGATCGGTGGTCCAGGTGCTGTGTTCTGGATGTGGGCGGCGGCATTTCTGGGGATGGCGCTGGCATATACGGAGGTTTATCTGGGAATTTTGTATGGGGGCGGACCTTATGTCTATCTGGAAAATGGGGTTGGAAGCTGTTTCGCTGGAAAATGCTATGCCCTGTTTTGCGTGCTGGCGTCGCTTGGAATGGGATGTATGGTACAGGCGGGGGCTCTGGCGGATAGTCTGCGCTATGCAGCGTCCCTGCCGCCGCTTGGAACCGGTATCATACTGGTAGTTTTGACTGCCGTGGTGCTCTTTGGCGGGGCAAAACGCATCGGATGGACGGCTTCGGTTCTGGTACCGGTATCGGCGGGGCTGTATCTGCTGGCAGGTGGAATCGCCGTGTTCAGTTTTTATGATCAGATACCGGAAGTATTGATGAAAATTGTGGGCGGGGCATTTGGACTGGCAGATAATGCAGGACAGACGGATGGAAGCAGTATTTTGAATTTTTCAGGAATTTCGGGCGGGATGACCGGGTACGGAATGGCAGCGGCGATCCGGAGCGGGGTATCGCGCGGTGTGTTTTCCAATGAGGCGGGCCTGGGGAGTCTGGCGGTGCTGCATGGGATGAGCGAGGGAAAGGGGAGGCTAAGACAGAGGCAGGAAGCGCAGAAACAGGGAATGTGGGCGATTTTCGAGGTGTTTTTCGATACGATCATAGGGTGCAGCCTGACCGCTTTTTTACTGCTCTGTGTATTTCCGCACAATCTGACCGGGAAGATCGATTCCCTGGGCGGCAGCGGCGCGGTGGCGGCGGCTCTGGCAGCCCGTTTTGGAAATGCAGGCGGCATAGTGACGGCGGCGTGCATGGTGCTGTTTGCCTTTGCCACGATCCTTGCCTGGTTTTACATCGGTGATCAGGCACTTGGATGGCTGATGCGGGATGTCCCACAGAAGCGTGCCGACAAAATATGTATTTTGTATCACGGGGGTTATCTTGTTTCGGTCTTTCTCGGCTGCGTCAGCCGGATGGAAGCCGTCTGGGCGGTATCTGATATTTTCAATGGGCTGATGGCGGTGCCAAACCTTGCAGCGCTGGTGGTGCTTGGCAGGAAGGTACGAAGACCGGAACGGTGAGAGAATTGAGGGATTCAGATACAACAAAAGACCTCTCCAGCAGTGAGAGGTCTTTTGGTATTGAAAAAGGGAGGAGAGCTGATATAAACTCAGCTCGGTATTATGAAAAAAATTTGTAAGCATTGCTTGTTGCTATGGTTATAGTATAGGGAAAAATCGTGAAGAAACCATGTTAATTGTGTAAAAGGTTTTTTAATGAAGTGTGAACGAAATATGAACGCGGAACATGGATTCCATGATCCTGGTAAGTATGTTTTATGTTCAGAGGATCGAAAATGGCAGCCTGGGCAGGAAGCGCAGATATTTTGCGTGCTTCGTCTGTCAAGACTGCCATAAAAAATACGGGTATAAAGTGTGTCAGCAAGTTACTGTACACGGGTAGGCACTTTTGGAACCGAAAGTGCCGTAAGAAAACGTGGTGGTAGCAGGAATTTGCCGTATTTAAATGCGAAGCCACGGCAAATTCCGTTACTGGGCACGTATGCGTGAACAGTAACGTCAACAATCCTTATTCCGCTTTTTTAACTGATAAAACGGTTCCGCTGAATGCATCCACTTCACTGACGGTTCCCGTATACGTTACGGTAACTTTATCCCCATCTTTTACATCAGAAAGCCCGTCCGGTTTCTGATCCTGCTCGAAGCTGAATTCATAATCGGTTCCGTCGGCGGTGATCGTAAACATAAAGTCTTTGATGTCGCTGATCGTACCAGTCATTGTGGACTGTTTTGCATCGGCAGTTCCTTCGGATGGAAGAACGGCGTCTTTGGCGTCTTCTTTTAAATCATCCATCGGGCTGCTTTCGTCCATGCCATTCGAGCTGGACTCGGAGGAGGCGGACTGGGACGATTCATTAGCAGTCGGTTCATTCACGTTTTTGGAAGAGCAGGCGGTTGCGAGCGAGAGGATCGCAGCCGCGCCCAGGATAGCAAAATATGTTTTTTTCATAGTACATTACCAACCTTTCTTTTGACTTAGTTTGCTCACAGATGTATGATGCAGGACAGATGATGATTCCTGAGCGCAACATTCATCTTTTCGCATAGAATGTCCATTTCGACATTGTGCTATACATCTTAAACCATAAATGTGAATGAATTGTGAGGAGAAACTTACGAAATGTAAAGAAAATGGACAAATATGGAACGAAAAACAGTCGATTTTCGAACGTTCTTATGGTATAATGTGACCACTTAATGAGGTATTTTTTAAAATTCAGGAGGAAACATACATGAAAAATCCAGTTGTTACCATTGAGATGGAAAATGGCGATATCATGAAGGCAGAGCTCTACCCAGAGATTGCGCCGAACACAGTCAACAACTTTATCAGCCTGATCAAGAAGGGCTTTTATGATGGTCTGATCTTCCACCGTGTCATCAAGGGCTTTATGATTCAGGGCGGATGCCCGAATGGAAACGGTATGGGCGGTCCAGGGTATACCATCAAGGGTGAGTTCAGCCAGAATGGTTTTACGAACAATTTCAAGCACACCAAGGGCGTTCTCTCTATGGCGCGTGCGATGGACCCGAACTCCGCAGGTTCCCAGTTCTTCATCATGCATGAGACTTCCCCGCATCTGGATGGTCAGTATGCATCCTTCGGGAAGGTAGTTGAAGGTCTGGATATCGTGGACAAGATTGCCGGTGTCCGCACCGACTGGGGCGATCGTCCGCTGAAAGAGCAGAAGATCAAAAAGATGACCGTTGACACCTTCGGCGAGGAGTACCCGGAGCCGGAAAAAGGAAAAGAAAGATAATCTATGACAATCGAACGAGAAGTAACCATTGCGGGACAGACATACCCGGTAATTCTCTCCGATGAAAACGAAGCTCTTCAGGCTGCGAAAGCAGCCGGGAGAGCTATTGTTGGCTTATGGAGGGAAAATGAGGAAAAACAGCCAGCCGACTATTCATTTTGCCTTTACCTTATTACAGACCCTGAAGACGCCGATGAAACATTCCTGGAACGCGTCGTCCGCCGCCATCTGGCTCTCCCGTGGTTCATCGCGGAAACCGACCGCCTCATCATTCGTGAATTTTCCCGGGACGATCCGTTGGAACCGGCATCCGCTGAGGATGCCGACGGAACTTTCTCCGACTGGAACAAACGCGAGGAATACAGGAAACACCAGTACCGCTTTGCCGAGTGCGGTTTGTGGGCGCTGGAACGCCGCGCGGACGGGGTGCTGGTTGGAAAGGCGGGGCTGACAGACGGAGAACTGGGATATCATATTTATGAACCGTTCCGCCGTCAGGGTTATGCGCTGGAAGCCTGCCGGGCGATTGTGAAATATGGGTTTGAAACGCTGGAGTTGGATAAGATCCGGCTTCGCACGAAGCGTTCCAACACGGCTTCACGGATATTGGCGAAAAAAATGGGATTCATTCAGGTACCTTCATCCTGCAAGGATTCTATTGTATTTTGTATGCAAAAAGGATATAATAGCTTGTATACAAAATAATGAAAAAATACAATCTAGTGTGATTACACTAAGGGAACGATGGGAGGAATGACCGATGATCAGGCATCTGGAGCTGAAAGCATATGGAAAGATCAATCTCGGTCTGGATGTAGTCCGCCGGAGAGAAGACGGCTACCACGAAGTGCGGATGATCATGCAGACGGTGCGCGTGTACGACGCGATCGAACTGAACCGGACGGAAGAAGAGGGAATCCGTCTTTCAACGAACCTTTATTATCTGCCGGACAATGAAAATAACTTAGGTTACCGCGCGGCGAAACTTCTGATGGATGAGTTTGGAATCCGCGACGGTGTGGAGATCAAGATGAAGAAATTTATCCCGGTGGCAGCCGGGATGGCAGGCGGCAGCAGCGATGCGGCCGCAGTCCTGTTTGGTGTCAACAAGATGTTCGGACTGGGGCTTTCGAAACAGGAGCTGATGGAGCGCGGCGTCCGTCTGGGGGCGGATGTGCCGTACTGTATCATGCGGGGAACGGCTCTTTCAGAGGGAATCGGGGAGATCCTGACACCGCTTCCGCCGATGCCGCAGTGCCGCGTGCTGATTGCCAAACCGGCGGTCAGCGTTTCGACGAAGCATGTGTACGAGAGCTTAAACCTGCCGTCTCTGGGTGCAGAGGCGCATCCGGATATTGATGCGATGCGGGCGGCGATCGAGAAAAAAGACCTCTCCGGCGTCGTTTCACAGCTTGGAAACGTGCTGGAAACGGTGACGATCCCGGAAAATCCGGTGATTCAGACACTCAAAGATAAGATGATGGAGATGAGCGCGGACGGCTCTTTGATGAGCGGAAGCGGTCCAACCGTATTTGGCTTGTTTACGAACCAGACGGCGGCGCAGGCGGCGTATGAGGAACTCCGCTATGGCAGCAGCCAGGATCTGGCGAAACAGGTATACCTGACTAGTTTTTACAACAGGAAGGGGCACGCAGATGGGGAACAATTTTGAGGTTAAAATGAATGAATATCTCCCACTCAGGGATGTTGTATTCAACACACTCCGGCAGGCAATCTTAAAGGGAGAGCTGGCACCGGGCGAGCGCCTGATGGAGATCCAGCTGGCACAGAAGCTGGGCGTCAGCCGCACCCCGATCCGTGAGGCGATCCGCAAGCTGGAGCTGGAAGGACTCGTTCTGATGATTCCGCGGCGCGGCGCGGAGGTGGCGCGGATTTCGGAAAAAAGCCTGAAAGATGTGCTGGAAGTGCGCCGTTCGCTGGAGGAACTGGCGATTGAGCTGGCGTGCCAGCGCATGACGGAAGAAGATATGCAGGCATTGGAAGAAGCACAGAAAGCATTTAAAGCGGCGATTGATCAGGGCGATGCGATGAAGATCGCGGAGACGGACGAGGCATACCATGACGTGATCTACCATTCGACCCGCAACAAGCGTCTGGTGCAGATTTTGAACAACCTGCGTGAGCAGATGTACCGGTTCCGTCTGGAATACATCAAGGACGAGGATAAACGGCAGATTCTGCAGTTAGAGCATGAAAAAATATTGGAGGCACTGCGTCTGCGCCATATGGCGGAGGCAAAGGCGGTAGCCAGGGGGCACATAGATAACCAGGAAATTACGGTACTTAAGAATTTAAAGGAGCGGAAGGAAGTATGACATTTAAAGAATTGTACCTGTCCGGACAGGTTCCATTTGAGGAAATCGATCGCTATATTTCCCGTTGGAACCGGTCGGATGATGAGCGGACACTGGCAAAATATCTCGGTCTCAACGCCGATGAGGAGGATGTCTGGATCGATGACAGCGACGAGGCACTGAAAGAGACGCTGGACGCAAGAGAAAGGGTAGCCGGTACGCCGGTTACCCTTGGAAAGACGGATATTATCGTCAATAAAAATGGATTTGGCGCGCTGCCAATCCAGCGTATTTCTTTTGATGATGCGAAGGTACTGCTTCGCAAGGCGTATGACGCGGGTGTCCGTTTCTTTGATACGGCGCGCTTTTATACGGACAGTGAGGAGAAGATCGGCTATGCGCTGAGCGACGTGCGCGAGCATATCTATATTGCGACCAAGACAGCGGCAACGACGGCGGAAGGCTTCTGGAAGGATCTGGAGACGAGTTTACATAACTTAAAAACAGACTACGTGGACATTTACCAGTTCCACAATCCGGCAGTCTGTCCGAAGCCGGGAGACGGAAGCGGTCTTTATGAGGCGATGCTCGAGGCAAAAGAGCAGGGGAAAATCCGTTTCATCGGCATCACGAACCACCGCATGAGCATTGCGGAGGAGGCGATCGAGTCGGGGCTTTACGATACCCTGCAGTTCCCATTTAATTATCTTTCCACCGAGCGGGAGATCGCGTTGGCGAAGGCCTGTGCGGAGCACGAGATGGGATTTATTGCAATGAAGGGTCTGTCGGGCGGTCTGCTGACCAATTCGGCTGCGATCTATGCCTATATGGCACAGTTTGAGAATGTACTGCCGATCTGGGGTGTACAGAAGGAAAGCGAGCTGGACGAATTTTTAAGCTACATTGGCAATCCACCGGAACTGACGGACGAGCTGAAAGCTGTTATTGAAAAAGACCAGAAAGAGCTGGCAGGTGAATTCTGCCGGGGCTGCGGCTACTGTATGCCGTGTCCGGCAGGAATCGAGATCAACAACTGTGCGCGTATGTCCCTGCTTCTGCGCCGTTCTCCGTCAGCGAGATACCTCTCCCCGGAGGGACAGGCGAAGATGAAGAAGATAGAGGACTGCCTGCATTGCGGACACTGCAAGTCGATGTGCCCGTATGGTCTGGATACGCCGAAGCTTTTGGAGGAGAATTATAAGAATTATAAAGAGGTTCTTGCAGGGAAGAGACTGTAAAGAGAGGATAAATGCAAGAGGCATTTTTCCGTTACTGGGCACGTATGCGTGAACAGTAACTAGAAATGTAGTGAAATAGACCAGGGAGGCGGAAACAATGGATATAAATCAGAAACAGAAAGAACGTCTGGAGCAGCAGTTTGCATTTATCCGGGAGATAGACAAGGAGAAATTTATTGGTCGCCAGACGTATCTGACAGACGGCGAGCGGAAGGAAAATGACGCGGAGCACGCATGGCATATGGCGATCATGACGGTGCTTCTGGCGGAGTATTCCAATGAGCCGATCGATGTGCTGAAAACGGTTACCATGCTTCTGATTCATGATCTGGTCGAGATCGACGCCGGCGACACGTATGCCTATGATGAGGAGGCGAAGAAAACCCAGCGGGAGAGAGAATTAAAGGGTGCAGAGCGCATTTTCGGAATGCTGCCGCCGGATCAGGGCGAAAAACTGCGCGCTCTCTGGGATGAATTTGAAGCCGGGGAGACGCCGGAAGCGCGGTTTGCACATACGATGGACAACATCCAGCCGACGATGCTCAATGATGCTTCCAAGGGAAAGGCGTGGGCGACGCGCGGCGTGCACCTGAGCCAGATTCTTGGAAGAAATAAGAATACCGCCAAGGGCTCGGAGACGCTGTGGAACTATTCCTATGAGAATTTCATCACTCCGAGCCTCCGGGAAGGAAAGATAAAAAACGACACGTTACCCGAAGAGTAATCGAATTGTCGGAGGAAGCATGAGCTTTATCCAGCAGACTGCTGTCAGCGGAAACGGCGTGCGTGGCTGCTATTTTTGAGTTCGAAGAAGATTCTGTCGGTTCGGTGGTTATTTTTGAAGCTGAAGCTGTTCCAGAACGTTCCGAGTGATTGGAGCAAGTCATCGGGTCAGCTTTAGAGGAAATCAGAGCAGCAGCTTTCTTGTTTACATCAAAAACGATATGCTTCTTTTGCGACAGCCAGTTCATATCGTTATCAAAAATCAGAGCGTCAGAGACGGAATCGGCGCTCTGATTTTTTGAGTTTTCTTCCGGCATGACACCTCCGGACAGGGCGGGCGGCGGATAGAGAACACCCCACCAGTTGTCGATCACATGAGTCTGCAGGATCGGCGGGGCGATCGCGTACGCCAGGACTTTCTGCTGAATCTGGTTTCTGGTAAAAGTAAGAAGAGGCAGGCAGAAAAGCAGAAATAAGAGCATGGAACATAATGCGAGAAGCGGGAGTATTCCATCGTAGATATGGGAAAGCTTGCAGGAACCGGTGGAAAAATGGCGGCATTTATTGGTAACAGGTGGATGAATCCTGGATGTGGGTGACGGACAATTTTCAGGATGGAACGAAATCATTTGATTTATCATAATGGCTCTCCTTTTACTGAAAGAAATCGAATCTTCTTGTCGCAAGTATTGACAGTTATGGTATAATCTAAACTATATTTTGGAATAGCATTCCGGCGTGTGGTGAAGCTTCCCACACCCGGCAGAAAGGCGGATATTATGAAAAAGAGTGTACTTGTGGTATTTGGCGGACAGTCTTCGGAACATATTGTTTCATGTATGTCGGCAATCAATGTCATTAAAAATATAGATACAGAGCGCTATGATGTAACCCTGATCGGAATTACCGAAGAGGGAAAATGGCTGCTGGTTGACTCGGTCGAGCAGATCGAGGATGAGAGCTGGAGAAAGAACACGACGACCGCGATCCTTTCCCCGGATGCAACGGAGAAATCCGTGATCGTCCTGAAAGATGGTAAGGCGGAAATGATCCGCATTGATGTGGTATTCCCGGTTCTGCATGGACTCTGGGGCGAGGACGGCACCATTCAGGGCATCTTTGAGCTGGCAAAAATCCCGTATGTCGGATGCGGTGTGCTGGCGTCCAGCGTTTCGATGGATAAAGTGTATACAAAACAGATTGTTGACCACACAGGCGTGCGCCAGGCGGCATATGAGCTGGTCATCCGCAAAGAACTTGAAAAGATGGATGAGGTTGTGGCACGCATCGAGAACCGGTTCTCATATCCGGTATTTATCAAGCCGTCCAATGCAGGTTCTTCCAGAGGTGTCAGCAAGGCGTCGGATCGCGAAGAGCTGATTGCAGGCTTAAAGGAGGCGGCGCACCATGACCGCAAGATTCTGGTTGAGGAGACGATTGTCGGCCGTGAGATCGAATGTGCGGTCTTTGGAAATGGCACAGAACCGGTCATCGCTTCCGGTGTTGGCGAGATTCTGGCAGCAGCCGATTTCTATGATTTTGATGCGAAATATTACAACGCAGAGTCCAGAACCGTGGTAAATCCAGAGCTTCCGGGCGATGCGACCGAGCGTGTGCGTCAGGCGGCGAGACGTATTTTCAAGGCGGTAGATGGCTATGGTCTGTCGCGTGTCGATTTCTTTGTGACGAAGGACGGCGAGGTTATCTTCAATGAGATCAATACCATGCCGGGCTTTACCGCGATCAGTATGTACCCGATGCTCTTTGAGGCGGCCGGAATCCCGAAGCCGGAGATGGTGACAAAGCTGATTGAACACGGACTGAAACGCTACGAAGCCTAGAAATAAATAAAAATGTTTCAGAATCCTGAAACAGTGTGAGAGAATCTACTTTTGGACGTTATATGATTCAATATACACAGATGTTCGGGAAAGAATGGAAACATGACCATAAGAATTTTGCCGAAAGGAAGGTAAACATGGATAGAAATGCCCCGATCGGAGTTTTTGATTCAGGCATCGGCGGTCTGACGGTAGCCCGTGAGATCATGCGTCAGATGCCGCAGGAGCGCATCGTATACTTTGGAGATACGGCGCGCGTTCCATATGGAAGCAAATCGCAGGAGACGGTGCTGCGCTATTCCCGCCAGATCATCCGTTTTCTGAAAACACAGGGAGTCAAGGCGATCGTGATTGCCTGCAACACGGCCTCGGCGTGTGCACTGGAGACGGTCAAACAGGAATTGGATATCCCGATCATCGGGGTTATCTACGCGGGCGCGCGCACGGCTGCCGAGGCAACCCATAATGGAAAGATTGGCGTAATTGGAACCGAGGCGACCATCCGGAGCGGTATTTATACCAGAGAAATGCAGAAGCTGCGCCCGGATATTGAGGTCATTGGAAAACCGTGTCCGCTCTTTGTGCCGCTGGTGGAGGAAGGACTCTTCCATGATTCGGTAACAGATGAGATTGCCTCCCGGTATCTTTCTTCGCTGAAAGAAAAATACATTGATACGCTGGTTATGGGATGTACGCATTATCCGCTGCTGCGTTCGACTCTGCATCGGCTGATGGGCGACGAGGTGACATTGGTAAATCCGGCATATGAGACGGCGGTTGAACTTAAAACTCTGCTGCGGGACATGGATCTGACACGCAGTTCGGAGGATCTGGAACGTTTTTCGGAGGAAAACAGCCGCCGCGCTGCTGCCGGGGACCCGATTCTTGACCAGTATCAGTTCTTTGTCAGCGACCGGGCGGAGAATTTCACGCGTTTTGCCAAGGCGATTCTGCCAAAAGAGGTAAAAGACACGAAACAGATTAACATTGAGGAGTATTAAAATATGACGAAAGATGTGCTTGTATCCGTGCGCGGTGCCCATATTGCGGACGGGGAGACGAATAACCTGGAGGTTATCACGGCAGGCAGCTATTATTTCAAAAATGGCAAGCATTATATCATCTATGATGAGATCCTGGAGGGCGAGGAAGGAAGCATCCGCAATACCATCAAAGCCAATGCGGACAGCGTCGATATGATCAAGGGAGGCGATGCGCGGGCGCATATGATTTTTCAGGAGAACCGTCCGAATGTCAGCTGTTATGTGACTCCATACGGTCAGATGATCGTGGGCGTCACGACCGACCGCATCAAGATCAATGAAGGTCCGGATCATCTGAAAATCCAGATTGATTATACGCTGGAACTCAACTATGAGCAGACCAGCCAGAGCCATATTGAAATTGATGTGAAATCGAAGGCGACGGCGAAATTGAACCTGAAAGAGCAGTAAATATAAAAGAATATAGAAACAAAGAAATAAAATCGATGAATCAAAAATCCCGGAAACGTGCAATCAGTTACATTTCCGGGATTTTAAGATCCATTATTTATTTTTCTTGGACTTGGAAGCTTCTTTCTTTGCTGCCTCTTCTGTATTTTTCTTGAAACGGTCAAAGAATTTTTTCTTCTTCGGCAGCGGCGGGATACCTCCGCGCACGCTCTTGATCTCTGTGATATAAAGACCGCTGATGACAACCTTTGCCTCGGTGCGGAGCGGTAACTGAAGGAATACCTTCTCATCCGCGATCATGGTCACAACCTTCGGTCCGATCTTAGCCTTTACGATCGGGAGCTTCGCCCACTTCATATACCATGGAGTCTGGTCAATAACCATCTTCGGGAGACCGGAATCTCCGATTTTCAGTTTCTTTTTGTCAATCGCCAGAATCGAAACTGTCTGTTTCGAAGCGTCGATCATAGTCTGCTGCTCTGCCTGACGTTTCTGCATCCGGGAACCCAGAATATACAGTACGACAAGAAGGATAGCCAGAATGACGATAATAACTAGCAGTACATTCCAAAATGACATATATATATACCTCCGTTGTAGATAGCGGCGGGACGCAAATCCAATCCCATTTCGCAGAAATAACGAAAATAGCCGCGCAATTACTATGTATTATAGCATTGGAGAGGGGAAATGGCAAGAAAAATAGACGGGTAACTATGGCGATGGGGACTTAAAAATAAAAAAAACCAAAATCATGTTATCCCGCCATTTCATCGTAATGATAATGTGGATGATGGAATCCTGATAGAAAGATAAGTGCATTAAGGTGGGCATAATTTATTGAAAAGATTTGTTTGCACTAATCAGAAAAGGCAGGGCTGTAAGTGCTGGCAGGGTCAGAAAACCTGCAAATAGCTTGACAATTAGAGTGACTGTGTGATATGCATATGATAGTTGATATATGAGGGATGATAACATATATTAGCATTGAAGTTGATGGATGTGAGGGAAGTATGGTAGAAAAACAGCTGGGGTATAAATACCAGGTATATAACGAAATAAAAAAGGGGATCATGACGGGCGTTTATCCCCCGGGGTTCGTGATGAATGAGAGAAAATTGTCAGAAGAACTCGGAATCAGCCGCACGCCGATCCGTGAGGGGATGCAGATGCTTGCCAGAGATGGCTGGCTGCAGATGGAAACATACAAGGGAACGGTGGTGCGTGAATTTGACCCGCATTATATGTGGGAGCTGACTCGTGTCAGAAGCGCGCTGGAGTTATCTGCGATCGAGGATGCTGTGAAAAATGTCACAGAGAAAGATCTGAAATGTCTGGAAGAGATTCAGGAGAAACAGAAGGAAGTCCTGGAACATTATGATATTACGAGATTTATTCAGCTGGATCGGGAATTTCATACCTATATCTACCAGATGAGCCAGAACCGTGAGCTTTTAAAACTGCTGAGCAATTATTATGATATGTTCCGCTTTATGGGAATGCAGGCAGTGAGGGGAACGGATAAACGGCGTCAGACAACGATCGATGAACACCAGGGAATTTTAGACGCTTTGAAACAGAAAAATGTGGAAGCGGCAGTTCGGGCGATGAAGATCCATATGGAGGAAACAGAAAAAAATATCAACCAGAACCATGCAATGAAGCAAAATGTCAGATAAAATTGGAAGATCATCCAAAAAGAGATTTCGGTTTTTGTGAAAAGAGTAGATTGACGATAAAAAAAGAGAGTGTTATTATTCTAATTGTTGGTATACCAAATACCGAATACCAAATACCGTAAAATGGAGGTCAGGTATGAGAGTTGCGATGATTCAGATGGATATGCAGTTGGGGAAGCCGGAGGCAAATTTTGAAAAAGCAGAAAAGCTGGTCCGGATGGCTGCAGAGCTGAAACCGGATGTGATCACACTTCCGGAGACATGGAACACCGGTTTTTTTCCGAGAGAAAATCTGAAAGAGGTGTCGGATGTGAATTTGGAACAGACCAAAAAGCTGTTTTCCAGATTGGCGAAAGAATACCGTGTCAATATAATTGCCGGTTCCGTGGCAAATTGCCGGGATGAGAAGATTTATAATACAGCCGCTGTCTTTAACCGGGACGGCGAAGTGGTGATGGAATATGACAAGGTGCATCTGTTCAGCCCGTCCGGTGAACATGAGTATTTTGAACATGGAAAAAACATCTGCAATTTTGAATTGGATGGAATCCCGTGCAGTCTGGTAATTTGTTATGATATCCGGTTCCCGGAACTGATTCGTTCCGAGATGCTTGCGGGTTCAAAAGTCCAGTTTGTGGTAGCACAGTGGCCGGATACGAGACTTCTTCACTGGGATACCTTGAACAGGGCGAGGGCAATTGAAAGTCAGAGCTTTTTATGCTGTACTAATTCGGTCGGAACGGCTGGAAATACAAAGTGCGGCGGACATTCTGCCGTCTATGGACCGATGGGAGAGTGCTTGGTGCTGGGCGGAGAAGCGGAACAGATACTGATGGCAGATATGGAGATTGGAGCAGTCGATGGGGTCAGAGATTCGATCAATGTTTATCGGGATCGGCTGCCGGAAGTATATAAGATATAAAAGAGGGAATGGAATAAGGAGGAAACAGGATGGATACAATGTGTTTTACGGTTCAGGGAAAGAACGGAGAAAAGCCGCTGGAGCTGAATTATGAGAGGGTGTTTGCCATTGGATATGCAGGCAGAAACATTGAAAAGACGATGGAGCATATCAAAGAACTGGAACGGGAATTAGGCGTTCCGGCACCGAAGAAAATACCGACCATTTTCCAGTGTGGCAATTACGTTTTAACACAGGAAAAGAAACTGGAGTTTGTGGGCGAAAAGACCTGTGGAGAAGTCGAGTATGTGATTGTCATTAAAGATAAGACGATTTACATCGGATTGGGAAGCGACCACACAGACCGGGAGCTTGAGGCAGCCAGTGTTCCAAAAGCGAAACAGATTTGTGCGAAGCCGATTTGCGATACCGTTTGGGAGTACGAGGATGTCAAGGATCACTGGGATGAGATAGAGCTTCATTCCTGGCAGACATTGGATGGAACGGAAGTTTTATATCAGGAGGGAACGTTGTCAGATATTCTCCCGGTGGAAACCATCTTAAAAGAACTGGACGAGCGGGTTGGCGGAATTGATAATTGTGTGATCTTTTCCGGAACGGTGCCGGTCAAGGATGGATTCCGTTTCGGCAGTAAATTCCGCTATGAGATGGAAGATAAAAAGCTGAACCGGAAGTTATCGTCGGAGTATGAAGTGGATGTCATCAGCGAGGAGGAACGGTAATGAAAAAAGGTTGGGCAGGGACGTTCGCGGCACTTGTCTTGGGAGCAACGGTGTTGACCGGCTGCGGCAGTACATCAGACAGCGGACATATCAAGTTGAAAATAGCGACAGTTGGAAATGAGAAGCACCAGTCAACGATGGCGGCAGCGGCATTTCAGGAAAAGCTGGAGGAACTGGCAGGTGATCGGTTCGAAGTGACGATTTACCCGAGCGCGCAGCTGGGCGGTGAGCGCGAAATGGCGGAAGGCGTCAAGATTGGTTCGATAGAGCTTGCGATTGTAACAACGGATGGCGCGCTTCCAAGCTTCGTGCCGGAGACGCAGGTTCTGGCAATCCCGTATCTTTTTGCGGATAAGCAGGAAGCATACTATGTCCTGGATAATACGCTGCAGAAAGAACTGGAACCGAAGTTTGAGGCACAGGGCTTTAAACACCTGGGTTTTTGTGAGTTAGGCTTCCGTCATTTTACGAATAATAAAAAAGAAGTGACCAAGGCATCCGACATGAAGGGATTATCGATCCGTGTACAGGAGTCTCCGATCTGGTTCTCATTGGCAGATCACCTTGGATTTATTGCGACGCCGATCGCATTTAACGAGCTTTATACTGCTCTTCAGCAGGGAACCGTAGATGGTCAGGAAAACCCGATCGCGTCTATTTCCAGTTCTGCGTTTGATGAAGTGCAGAAATATATGGTTCTGGATGGTCACACATATGCGCCGGAAAGCATGATCATGAACCTTGACTTTTATAATAAACTGACCGATGAAGAGCGCGCTTGGATCGATGAGGCGGCTGAATACGCAAAAGATACACAGCGTCAGGAAGTAACGGACATGGAAGAAGAGATGCTTGCGTCGATTGAAGCGAACGGCGTAAAGGTATGCAAGGATCCAGATTTACAGTCCTTCCAGGATGCAACGGCCAGCCTGTATCAGGAACCGGCTGTAACGGCACTGGTTCCGCCGGAATTGACGGAAAAGGTAAAACAGGCGGTTGAAGAGTATAGAAATACGCATGGGAAAGAATAGGGGGATGGGAAATGTCTGGTCTGGTCGATAAGATTACAAAAGCTGTCATGGGAATCAGCGCGATTGTGGTATTTGTCATTACCTTTTTACAGGTTTTATGCCGCTTTGTTTTAAAATCTCCGCTTCCGTGGAGTACGGATATCCTGCGTCTGGCATTTACCTATCTGGTATTCTGGGGCGCTGCGTGGTGTGTGCGGGAAAAGGAACACCTGAACGTGGATGTTCTGCTGATGTCGTTTCCAGTTAAAATCCGCAAGGTGGTGGAACTGGGAATTGACCTGGTATTGTCTCTCTTTTTCATTTTTATGATTGTATTTGGAATTAAATTCTGTGCGTTTGGATGGACGCAGACGACTTCCTATCTGCCGATTCCAATGAGTGTTTACTATGCAAGTATTCCAAGTGCCGGAGCGATTATGCTGTTCTATATGATTAAAAATATGGCAGAGCAGCTGAAAAAGAATGATTAGGAGGGAAAGGTATGATTTATATTGTCTTATTATTTGTCTTGTTTTTAATAGGAATTCCGATCTGCTTTTCACTCGGAATGGTATCGGTGGCCGGAATTATCCAGGGAGGAACTCCGTTAATTGTTGTTATCCAGAGAATGTTCACCGGTGCTGACAGCACGGCGCTGATTGCGATTCCGCTGTTTATCCTTGCCGGAGGTCTGATGGTTCAGGGCGGTATTTCCAGAAGAATCGTCGATTTTGCCGATGCGCTGATCGGACATTTTCCAAGTGGTCTGGCACTGGTAAGTATTCTGGCGTGTATGTTCTTTGCGGCGATCACAGGTTCTGCGATCGCGGCAACCGCAGCGATCGGCGGCATTATGATTCCGATCATGCGTGAGAAAAACTATGAAGATACGTTTTCGGCTCCGTTAATCGCCTGCGGCGGTTCGATTGGACCGATCATTCCTCCGAGTATTCCACTTCTGCTGTACGGAACGATGGCAGGTGTGAGCGTTGGTAAATTGTTTATCGGTGGATTTATCCCGGGCATTATCATGGGACTCGGACTGATGATTTACAGTTATTATGTAGGAAAAAAGAGACATTATGTAGGACGTGAGAAAAAGGCGAGCCGTGAGGAGAGAATCCGTACCGGAAAAGATGCCCTTCTTGCCCTGATTATGCCGATTATCATCATTGGAGGTATCTTATCTGGTATTTTTACGGCAACCGAGTCCGGCGCTATCGCGTGTGCATATGCGATTATCATCGGCGGTTTTGTTTACCGGGAGTTAAAGCCGTCCAAGATGTTTGACCTCTTTGTGGACTGTGCAAAATCAACGGGACAGGTTTTAATCGTTGTGTCCTGTGCGAGCCTGTTTACCTGGGTTATCACGGTTGCACAGGTTCCGCAGACCGTCAGCGCCCTGCTGTCCAGCACGGTCAGCAACAAATATGTATTGTTGATGATCATCAATGTGATCCTGTTAATTGCAGGCACCTTCATCGATACGACAAGCGCGCTGGTTATCTTTACCCCACTCTTCCTGCCGCTTGTTAAGGCAATGGGAATTGACCTGATCCATTTTGGCCTGGTCATGGCAGTCAACCTGACAATTGGTATGTGTACGCCTCCGCTGGGCGTGTGCCTGTTTGTATCGGGATCGATTGCCAAGGTAAGCCTGAAAGACCAGATGCGGGATTTGCTCCCTATGTTAGCAGTCCTTCTGATTGTCCTTTTGGTGATTACCTATATTCCACAGACCGTTACATTTTTACCGAATTTATTTGCATAAAATTTCTATAAAAAATCGGACGCCGCTATCATCTGGGGAGCGGCGTCTGTTGTCTGTCCGGATTCTGGCGTTTCTTGAGAAAACTTTTTCATAATCATTCCAAATTTATTCCAAATCTATCAAAAAAACCACTTGACACCCATCAAATCCCATGCTAAGATGGAGAATGCACTATTGTGGAAAACTGTGTTTTCCGGGTATTCGTATGCCCAAATGACAGTGCAGCTCCGGCGGCATGAAACAAGGCTGGTTCGGAGATGGAAAAATGCAAACCATAGAGATAGAAAGAAAACAGGGGTGAAACATCGAATGGAGAAAAGCAGGATGCGTCCGGTAAAAACCGGTAAAGGTGTAAGGATGACCTTCTCAAGACAAAAAGAAGTTCTGGAAATGCCGAATTTGATTGAGATTCAGAAAAACTCGTATCAGTGGTTCCTGGATGAGGGACTGAAAGAAGTGTTTGCTGATATCTCCCCGATCACGGATTTCGCAGGTCACTTGAGTCTGGAATTTGTGGATTTTACACTGTGTAAAAACGATATCAAATATACGATCGAAGAGTGCAAAGAGCGCGATGCGACCTATGCAGCTCCTCTGAAGGTAAAGGTAAGACTTTGCAATAAAGATAAAGATGAGATCAATGAACATGAGATTTTCATGGGTGATCTTCCACTTATGACCGACACCGGCTCCTTCGTTATCAACGGAGCGGAGCGAGTTATCGTCAGCCAGCTTGTTCGTTCCCCTGGTATTTATTATGGAATCGCGCACGATAAGATCGGTACAGAGTTATACAGCTGCACCGTTATCCCGAACCGGGGTGCCTGGCTGGAGTATGAGACAGATTCCAACGACATTTTCTACGTGCGTGTAGACCGGACCAGAAAAGTTCCTGTTACTGTTCTGATCCGTGCTCTTGGTTACGGTACTAACGCCGAGATCATTGACCTGTTCGGCGATGAGCTGAAACTGGAGAAGAGCTTCGAGAAGGATCCGTCCAACAACTACCAGGATGGTCTTCTGGAATTATATAAGAAGATTCGTCCGGGTGAGCCGCTTTCCGTAGACAGCGCAGAGAGCCTGTTAAACAGCATGTTCTTCGATCCGCGCCGCTACGATCTGGCAAAGGTAGGTCGCTATAAATTCAATAAAAAGCTTCACTTTAAGAACCGTATCGTAGGTCATGTCCTGGCTGAGGATGTGGTTGATACAACCACCGGAGAGATTCTGGCGGAGCAGGGAACCAAGGTTACCAAGGAACTTGCTACTGACATCCAGAACGCAGGCGTTCCGTTTGTATGGATTCAGGGCGAGAAGAAGAACCACAAAGTTCTCTCCAACCTGATGGTAGACCTGGGCGCTTATGTGAATTTCGATCCGGAAGAAGTAGGCGTCACAGAGTTAGTATTCTATCCGGTTCTCCAGGGTATTCTGGAAGAAAATGCCGGCGCTTCTGATGAGGAGCTAAAAGAGATTATCCGCAGAGATATCCATGACCTGATTCCGAAGCACATTACGAAGGAAGATATCATCGCTTCCATCAACTACAACATGCATCTGGAAGGCGGCATCGGCAATCCAGATGATATCGACCATCTGGGCAACCGTCGTATCCGTGCGGTCGGCGAGCTGCTTCAGAACCAGTACCGTATCGGTCTGTCCCGTATGGAGCGTGTGGTACGTGAGCGTATGACAACACAGGACATGGAAGGTGTTTCTGCCCAGTCCCTGATCAATATCAAGCCGGTTACAGCAGCAGTCAAGGAGTTCTTCGGAAGTTCCCAGCTGTCCCAGTTCATGGATCAGAACAACCCGCTGTCCGAGCTGACCCATAAGAGACGTCTTTCCGCCCTGGGCCCTGGCGGTCTGTCAAGGGACCGTGCCGGATTCGAGGTACGAGATGTACACTACACACACTATGGCCGTATGTGCCCGATCGAGACACCTGAGGGACCGAACATCGGTCTGATCAACTCCCTGGCATCTTACGCACGTGTCAATGAGTACGGTTTCATCGAAGCTCCGTACCGTGTAGTAGATAAAACCGATCCGTCCAACCCGGTTGTTACGGATGAGGTTGTATACCTGACAGCAGACGAGGAAGATAACTTCGTTGTTGCACAGGCAAACGAGCAGTTAGACGAAGAAGGACACTTCGTCCACAATAACGTATCTGGTCGTTTCCGTGAGGAGACCTCCGAGTTCCAGAAGAAGAAAATCGACCTGATGGACGTATCCCCGAAGATGGTATTCTCCGTAGCTACTTCCATGATTCCGTTCCTGCAGAACGACGATGCGAACCGTGCTCTGATGGGATCGAACATGCAGCGTCAGGCGGTACCGCTTCTGACCACCGAGAGAGCCGTTGTCGATACCGGTATTTCCGCGAAGGCAGCTGTTGACTCCGGTGTGTGTGTCGTTGCAAAGAATGCCGGTGTGGTTGAGCGCTCCGCTTCCAACGAGATCATCATCAAGAGAGATTCTGATGGAAACCGCGATGTATACCATCTGACAAAATTCAAGAGAAGTAACCAGTCCAACTGCTACAATCAGAAACCGATTGTATACAAGAATGACCATGTCGAAGCTGGCGAGGTTATCGCAGATGGTCCGTCCACCTGCAACGGTGAGATCGGTCTGGGCAAAAACCCGCTGATCGGCTTCATGACCTGGGAAGGCTACAACTACGAGGATGCCGTTCTTCTGTCTGAGCGTCTGGTTCAGGAGGATGTATATACCTCCGTCCATATTGAGGAATACGAGGCAGAAGCACGTGATACCAAGCTGGGACCGGAAGAGATCACAAGAGATGTTCCGGGTGTCGGCGAGGATGCACTGAAAGATCTGGACGAGCGCGGTATCATCCGCATCGGTGCAGAGGTTCGTGCCGGTGATATCCTGGTAGGTAAGGTTACTCCGAAGGGAGAGACCGAGCTGACCGCAGAAGAGCGCCTGTTACGTGCGATCTTCGGTGAGAAGGCAAGAGAGGTTCGTGATACCTCCCTGAAAGTACCGCATGGTGCATACGGTATCATCATTGATGCGAAGGTATTTACAAGAGAGAACGGCGACGAGCTGGCTCCGGGTGTAAATAAGACCGTTCGTATCTACATTGCACAGAAGAGAAAGATTTCCGTCGGCGATAAGATGGCTGGCCGTCATGGTAACAAGGGTGTCGTTTCCCGTGTACTTCCGGTTGAGGATATGCCGTTCCTTCCGAATGGCCGTCCGCTCGACATCGTACTGAACCCACTGGGCGTACCGTCCCGTATGAATATCGGACAGGTCCTGGAGATTCATTTAAGCCTTGCTGCCAAAGCACTTGGTTTTGATGTATCCACCCCGATTTTCGACGGTGCAGACGAGAAAGATATTCAGAACACTCTGGAGATGGCAAATGACTATGTCAACACCTCCTGGGAAGAGTTCGAAGCAAAATATAAAGATATTGTAGATCCGGAAGTTATGGAGTATCTGGGTACCCATCTGGAGCACAGAAAACTCTGGAAGGGCGTTCCGATCGGACGCGACGGTAAAGTCCGCCTGAGAGATGGACGTACCGGCGAATACTTCGACAGCCCGGTTACAATCGGACACATGCATTACCTGAAACTGCATCATCTGGTTGATGATAAGATTCATGCACGTTCCACAGGTCCTTACTCCCTCGTTACACAGCAGCCGCTGGGTGGTAAAGCTCAGTTCGGTGGCCAGCGTTTCGGAGAGATGGAGGTTTGGGCTCTGGAGGCGTATGGCGCATCCTACACGCTGCAGGAGATCCTGACCGTGAAGTCCGATGATGTGGTAGGTCGTGTGAAGACATACGAGGCAATCATCAAGGGCGAGAATATTCCGGAGCCGGGTATTCCGGAGTCCTTCAAGGTACTCTTAAAAGAGCTTCAGTCCCTGGGTCTGGATGTCAGAGTTCTGGCAGAAGACGGTTCCGAGATCGAGCTCAAGGAGAACATCGACGAAGGCGATACCGATCTTCGTTCCGTCATCGAGGGTGACAGCAAGCGTTACTCTCAGAATGAGTCCTTCGGCAACTACGGTTACCAGGAGCAGGAATTTAAAGATGGTGAGCTGACCGATGTAGAGCATGATGAGTATACAGCAGAGGCAGACGGCTATACAGACGATGACTATGCAGACGTTTCCGATGATAATGGATCTGACGACGAAGAATAATCGATAGGAGGGAGTACCGCTCATGCCAGAGACAAATGAAACATATCAACCATTGACATTTGACGCAATCAAGATCGGTTTGGCATCCCCTGAAAAGATTCTGGAGTGGTCTCACGGCGAGGTTAAAAAGCCGGAGACCATCAACTACAGAACATTAAAGCCGGAGAAAGACGGCCTGTTCTGTGAGAGAATCTTTGGACCGAGCAAGGACTGGGAGTGCCACTGTGGTAAATATAAAAAAATCAGATATAAAGGTGTTATCTGTGACCGCTGCGGCGTTGAGGTTACAAAAGCCAGCGTCCGCCGTGAGCGCATGGGTCATATCGAGCTTGCAGCTCCGGTTTCCCACATCTGGTATTTCAAGGGAATTCCGAGCCGCATGGGTCTGATTCTGGACATTTCTCCGAGAACTCTGGAGAAGGTTCTGTACTTCGCTTCCTATATCGTGCTGGATCCGGGACAGACCGGACTGCAGATGAAGCAGGTTCTGTCTGAGAAGGAGTACCGTGACGAGATCGAGAAATACGGTTACGGTTCTTTCCGTGTCGGCATGGGTGCCGAGGCGATTCAGGAGCTTTTAAAGGCGATCGACCTGGAGAAGGATTCTGAGGATCTGAGAAACCAGTTACAGGATGCAACCGGACAGAAGCGTGCCCGTATCATCAAGCGTCTGGAAGTCGTAGAGGCATTCAGAAATTCCGGCAACAAACCGGAGTGGATGATCATGACCGTTGTCCCGGTTATCCCGCCGGATATCCGTCCGATGGTACAGCTGGATGGCGGACGTTTCGCAACTTCCGACTTAAACGATCTGTATCGTCGTATTATCAACCGTAACAACCGTCTTGCAAGACTTCTGGAGCTCGGCGCACCGGATATCATCGTGCGCAACGAGAAACGTATGCTTCAGGAGGCAGTTGACGCATTAATTGATAATGGCCGCCGTGGCCGTCCAGTTACCGGTCCTGGCAACCGTGCCCTCAAGTCCCTTTCTGATATGTTAAAGGGTAAACAGGGACGTTTCCGTCAGAACCTTCTGGGTAAGCGAGTTGACTATTCCGGACGTTCCGTTATCGTCGTAGGACCGGAGTTAAAGATTTACCAGTGCGGTCTGCCGAAAGAGATGGCGATCGAGCTGTTTAAACCGTTCGTTATGAAAGAGCTGGTTTCCAACGGAACCGCTCACAACATTAAAAATGCAAAGAAGATGGTAGAGCGCCTTCAGCCGGAGGTTTGGGACGTTCTCGAGGATGTAATCAAAGAGCATCCGGTTATGTTAAACCGTGCTCCTACACTGCATCGTCTGGGTATCCAGGCATTCGAGCCGATTCTGGTAGAAGGTAAGGCAATCAAGCTGCATCCGCTTGTTTGTACCGCGTTCAACGCCGATTTCGATGGCGACCAGATGGCGGTACATCTTCCGCTTTCCGTGGAGGCACAGGCAGAGTGCCGTTTCCTGCTGCTTTCCCCGAACAACCTGTTAAAACCGTCCGATGGTGGTCCGGTAGCCGTTCCTTCCCAGGATATGGTACTCGGTATCTACTATCTGACCCAGGAACGTCCGGGCGCCAAGGGCGAGGGCATGGCATTCAAGAGCATCAACGAGGCGATTCTTGCATACGAAAACAAGGTTGTTACCCTGCATTCCCGTGTCAAAGTAAGAGTAACCCGCACGATGCCGGATGGCACAACGAAGACTGGTATCATCGAGTCTACCGTTGGACGTTTCATCTTCAACGAGATCATCCCGCAGGATCTGGGCTTCGTAGACCGTTCCCAGAAAGAGAACGAGCTGAAACTGGAAGTTGACTTCCACGTAGGCAAGAAGCAGTTAAAGCAGATTCTGGAGAAGGTTATCAATGTCCATGGTGCAACCCAGACAGCGATCACCCTGGATGATATCAAGGCGATTGGCTACAAGTTCTCTACACGTGCAGCCATGACCGTATCGATTTCCGATATGACCGTACCGGCAAGCAAGCCGAAGCTGATTGCTGACGCGCAGGCAACGGTTGACCATATCGCAAAGAACTTCCGCCGTGGTCTTATCACAGAGGAAGAGCGTTACAAAGAAGTTATCGAGACCTGGAAGGCAACCGATGATCAGCTGACTCACGACCTGCTGACAGGACTTGACAAATATAACAACATCTTCATGATGGCTGACTCCGGTGCGCGAGGATCGGATAAGCAGATTAAACAGCTTGCTGGTATGCGAGGACTGATGGCAGATACGACCGGTCATACGATTGAACTTCCTATCAAGTCCAACTTCCGTGAGGGTCTGGACGTACTGGAGTACTTCATCTCCGCACACGGAGCTCGAAAAGGTATGTCCGATACGGCTCTGCGTACTGCCGACTCTGGTTACCTGACCAGACGTCTGGTAGACGTATCCCAGGATCTGATCGTCCGCGAGGAGGACTGCTGCTGGGATAAGCCGGAGATTCCGTATATGGAGATCAAGGCATTCATGGATGGTCAGGAGACCATCGAGACATTGCAGGAGCGTATCACAGGACGTTTCATCGCTGAGACAATCATAGACCCGGATACAGGTGAAGTGGTGATTGAGAAGAATCATATGTGTACGCCGAAGCGTGCAGCGGCTGTTATGGCAGCACTGAAGAAACAGGGCAGAGATTCCATCAAGATCCGTACCGTCCTGACCTGTAAATCCCACATCGGTGTGTGTGCGAAGTGCTACGGTGCCAACATGGCAACCGGTCAGCCGGTTCAGGTCGGTGAGGCAGTCGGCATCATCGCGGCACAGTCCATCGGTGAGCCTGGTACACAGCTGACCATGCGTACGTTCCACTCGGGCGGCGTTGCCGGTGGCGATATCACACAGGGTCTTCCGCGTGTCGAGGAGCTTTTCGAGGCACGTAAGCCGAAGGGACTTGCTATCATCGCTGAGTTCGGCGGTGTGGCAACCATCAAAGATACCAAGAAGAAACGTGAGATCATTATCACGGATAATGAGACGGGCAATTCCAAGACCTACCTGATTCCTTACGGCTCCCGTATCAAGATTCAGGACGGCGCGGTTCTGGAGGCTGGTGACGAGCTGACCGAAGGTAGCGTGAACCCGCACGATATTCTGAAGATCAAGGGCGTCCGCGCCGTACAGGATTACATGATCCAGGAAGTACAGCGTGTATACCGCTTACAGGGTGTAGAAATCAACGATAAGCATATCGAGATGATCGTACACCAGATGTTAAAGAAGATTAAGATTGAGGAAAGTGGAGATTCCGACGTACTGCCGGGCGTATCCATGGATGTACTCGATTTCAACGAGATGAACGAGGCGCTGGAAGCCGAGGGCAAAGAGCCGGCGATCGGACGTCAGGTTATGCTGGGTATCACCAAGGCATCTCTGGCAACCGACTCCTTCTTATCCGCTGCATCCTTCCAGGAGACAACCAAGGTTCTGACCGAGGCTGCCATCAACGGAAAGGTAGATAAGCTGATTGGTCTGAAGGAGAACGTTCTGATTGGTAAGCTGATTCCGGCTGGTACCGGTATGAAGCGTTACCGCTCCATCAAGCTGAACACTGATGTTGAGGAAGAGGATGATATCGATCTGGCAGAGGACGACTTCAACGAGCCGGCTGAACTGGACGAGGCAGACAAGATTGTACTCAACGAGGATGAGCTGAGTGAAGAATAATTAAAAATGAAAAACGGAATCGTTTTTTGGAGATCGCCGCAGAGATGCGGCGGTCTTTTTTTGTGCCAATGATGCGCACTCGCGCGAAGCTGTAGGTTGTCGCAAGCGACCGCGCGAGACGCCCGAATGTGCCAAGGCACATTCGTTCCTGCCATATCATAGACAGAAAACCGTAAGAAATAGAAGCGCGGGATTGGTTGAATCGAAGGGGAAAATCCGTTATACTTATAAAGGAAATGTTTAAAATCCAAAGTAATGTGATTAAATTGTATAAATTTAAAGAACAAATTTAACGATTTTAGACTTTCAAAACAGAAACAATTATTTTAAAAATAGAGACATTGGAAGGAGATTATATAGATGAAGAGACACAATTGGCTCAAAAAACACACACTGGGACTGGCGGCGGCTCTGCTGATGACAGCCGGTATGTCGCAGATCGCGCTGGCAGGTGACTCGGTGTATGTCAATACGTCTTCCCTGCGCTACCGGACATCGGCGCAGATCAAGGACAATAATATCGCGGGCAATCTGTCCTACGGTCAGAAGCTGGAGCGCGTGGGAACCAGCGGGCAGTGGACGATGATTCTTTTGAATGGAAAGAAGTATTACGTTTCATCCGCCTATGTGACAAGCAAAAAACCGGCATCTGCAGGTGCTGTCCAGACAACCAGCCAGACAGCAGCGGGAGCGCAGACATCCGGCGGCACGGCGATCGCACTTTCTTCTAATTATAAATACGCAAATTATTCAAAGATCAACAGCGGAACTGCGACCCTGTACCGCTCGACGGCTTCCAACAAGAAAAATAAAGTGGTCTGTGTCAATGCCGGACATGGAACAAACGGTGGCGGAAGCGTCAAGACCCAGTGTCATCCGGATGGAAGTGCGAAAGTAACCGGCGGCACAACCGGAGCCGGTGCTACCTCAGCAGTGGCAGTTTCCAGCGGTATGACCTTTGCAGATGGAACAGCAGAGAGCAAGGTAACACTTGCTATGGCAAAGGTGCTTAAGACAAAACTTCTGAATGCAGGCTATGATGTACTGATGATCCGTGAATCAGATGATGTACAGCTGGATAATATAGCCCGTACGGTCATTGCGAATAACAACGCGGACTGTCATATAGCCTTGCACTGGGATTCAACCAGCAGCAACAAGGGTGCTTTTTTCATGAGCGTTCCAAGCAATGCAACCTACCGTGCGATGGAGCCGGTTGCCTCTCATTGGAAGCAGCACAACCAACTGGGCGAGTCGCTGATCAGCGGCTTAAAGAGCGCGGGTGTGAAGATTTATTCCAAAGGCAGCATGGAGATGGATTTGACCCAGACTTCCTATTCGACGATTCCGAGTGTGGATATTGAGCTGGGAGATAAGGCGTCCGATCATTCGGGTGCGACGCTTGAGACGCTGGCGAACGGACTGCTGACTGGCGTGAATACGTTTTTTGGACAGTAAAAACTGAAAGGAGGAAAGCGTATGGGATTGGTGGCGTTTATTATGGCATATGCATTATTTGCGTTTATCTTTTATATTCTGCAGGTAATTGCATACTGGAAGATCTTTACAAAAGCCGGGGAAGAAGGATGGAAATCCATCATTCCGATTTACAATGGCTATGTACAGTACCGGCTGACCTGGGATGTGCAGTATTTTTGGGTGGCACTGGGACTGGCGGTCGGCGGAGGTATTTTAAATTCCTTCGGCGGAATCGTGGGAGTTATCGGTTCGCTTGCGCTTCTGGGAACAGCACTCATGAATGTGGTGGCACTCTATAAGCTGGCGTGTGCCTATGGTCACGGGATAGGATTTACGATTGGTTTATTTTTCCTGAATCCGCTTTTTATGCTGATTCTTGGTTTTGGTGATTCGGAGTACATGGGACCGCAGGAGTAGCGGAAATGAAGTTCCGGGATATTTAAGATATTTTCCAGACAAAAAAGAGTCAGACGAGACAATAGAGGGTTTTGCACTGTACCTGGCTACAGCACAAAACCCTTGTTACTGCTCACAGGTAGGCACTTTTGGAACCGAAAGTGCCGTAAGAAAACGTGGTGGCAGCAGGAATTTGCCGTATTTAAATGCGAAGCCACGGCAAATTCCGTTACTGGGCACGTATGCGTGAACAGTAACAAACCCTTTATTTTACGGGAAAAATTTGCATTTTATACCTTGACAGTGCAACTCAAACTAGCTATAATAAGTAAGCGTGCAAAATTCAAGGAATTTCTGCGCGGAAATACAAGCTTAAAAAAGCAACCACAGACAATATCACAGGAGGTGAAAAGGATGCCTACATTTAACCAGTTAGTAAGAAAGGGAAGACAGACATCTGAAAAGAAATCAACAGCTCCGGCTCTGCAGAAAGGATACAACTCTTTACAGAAGAAAGCTATCAACGTTTCTGCACCGCAGAAGAGAGGCGTGTGTACAGCCGTTAAGACTGCAACACCTAAAAAGCCTAACTCTGCTCTTAGAAAAATCGCCAGAGTTCGTCTTTCCAACGGTATCGAAGTAACAAGCTACATCCCGGGTGAGGGACACAACTTACAGGAGCACAGCGTTGTTCTGATTCGTGGTGGTCGTGTAAAAGACTTACCAGGTACCAGATACCACATCATCAGAGGTACTCTTGATACTGCAGGCGTAGCCAACAGAAAACAGGCGCGTTCCAAATACGGCGCTAAGAGACCGAAAGACAAGAAATAATTTTAATTAGGTAGAAGTTCTATTAGATTTAGAATGAATGTGCCGGACTTTGATATTGATCCTGTAGGTTGCAGGGAATCATAGAACCGCGCACGAGACGCAGGTTGAACTTAGAGAGAACCTGCCGAGTAGGAAGAGAGGAAGCACCATGCTCAATGTCGCGCTGAAAGACGCGCTCGTTTCGCAGGTGCGCTTTCACACTAAGCTCGTGAGGAACCTCGCTAAGTGTTCAATGCGAGTACCTAAGATCTAATGAATGGCTCCCGCGGCTCCCCGCCGGAGCAGATATTAAGGAGGGAAGTAACGTGCCACGTAAAGGACATACTCAGAAAAGAGACGTATTAGCGGATCCGCTGTACAACAACAAGGTTGTTACTAAATTAATCAACAACATCATGCTGGACGGCAAAAAGGGCGTTGCTCAGAAGATCGTATACGGCGCGTTTGATCGTGTCGCTGCAGAATCCGGTAAGGAAGCTGTAGAGGTTTTCGAAGAGGCAATGAACAACATCATGCCGGTTCTGGAAGTTAAGGCAAAACGTATCGGTGGTGCTACCTATCAGGTACCGATCGAGGTTAAGCCGGAAAGAAGACAGGCTCTTGCACTTCGCTGGATCACTCTGTACTCCCGTAAGAGAGGCGAGAAGACTCAGGAAGAGAGACTGGCAAAAGAGATTCTGGATGCAGCTAACAACACTGGTGCATCTGTGAAGAAGAAAGAAGATATGCATAAGATGGCAGAGGCTAACAAGGCATTTGCTCATTACAGATTCTAATAGGAGGAAAAAGCTTTGGCTGGAAGAGAATATCCGTTAGAGAGAACCAGAAATATTGGTATTATGGCTCATATCGATGCTGGTAAGACTACCACTACTGAGCGTATTCTGTATTATACTGGTGTTAACTATAAGATCGGTGATACTCATGAAGGTACTGCTACCATGGACTGGATGGCTCAGGAGCAGGAGAGAGGTATTACCATCACTTCTGCAGCGACAACCTGTCACTGGACTCTGCAGGAAAAATGCAAACCGAAACCAGGCGCTCTGGAGCATCGTATCAACATCATCGATACTCCAGGACACGTTGACTTCACGGTTGAGGTTGAGCGTTCCCTGCGTGTACTGGACGGTGCTGTAGGTGTATTCTGTGCTAAGGGTGGTGTAGAGCCGCAGTCTGAGAACGTATGGCGTCAGGCTGATACCTACAATGTACCGCGTATGGCATTCATCAACAAGATGGATATCCTGGGTGCAAACTTCTATGGCTGTGTAGAGCAGATCAAGACCAGACTTGGTAAGAATGCTATCTGTTTACAGCTTCCGATCGGCAAGGAAGATGATTTCAAGGGAATTATCGACCTGTTCGAGATGAAAGCATACATCTACAATGATGATAAGGGTGAGGACATCAGCATCCTTGATATCCCGGAGGATATGAAGGATGACGCTGAGCTTTACCACACCGAGCTGGTAGAGAAGATCTGCGAGCTGGACGACGATCTGATGATGGCTTACCTTGAGGGTGAAGAGCCGTCTGTAGATGAGTTAAAGAAAGTATTAAGAAAAGCAACCTGCGAGTGTCAGGCAATCCCGGTATGCTGTGGTACTGCATACAGAAATAAGGGTGTTCAGAAGCTCCTGGATGCAATCATCGAGTTCATGCCGTCTCCGCTTGACATCCCGCCGATCAAGGGTGTTGACCTGGATGGCAACGAGACTGTAAGACATTCTTCCGACGAAGAGCCGTTCTCCGCTCTTGTATTCAAGATCATGACCGACCCGTTCGTAGGTAAGCTGGCTTACTTCCGTGTGTACTCAGGTGTTATGAACTCCGGTTCATATGTACTGAATGCAACAAAGGACAAAAAAGAGCGTGTTGGACGTATCCTTCAGATGCATGCCAACAAGCGTCACGAGCTGGAAAAGGTTTACTCCGGTGATATCGCAGCAGCGATCGGATTCAAGTTCTCCACCACAGGTGATACTATCTGTGATGAGCAGCATCCGGTAATCCTGGAGTCCATGGAGTTCCCGGAGCCGGTTATCGACATCGCTATCGAGCCGAAGACCAAAGCTGGTCAGGACAAGATGGGCGAGGCTCTTGCAAAACTGGCAGAGGAGGATCCGACCTTCCGTGCTTATACAAACAAAGAGACTGGTCAGACAATCATCGCTGGTATGGGCGAGCTCCATCTGGAGATTATCGTAGACCGTCTGCTTCGTGAGTTCCACGTTGAAGCTAACGTAGGTGCTCCGCAGGTAGCTTACAAAGAGACCTTCACAAAGGCTGTAGATGTAGACAGCAAGTATGCAAAACAGTCTGGTGGTCGTGGTCAGTACGGTCACTGTAAGGTACACTTCACTCCGATGGATCCGAACGGCGAAGAGACCTTCAAGTTTGAGTCCAGCGTTGTCGGCGGTGCTATTCCGAAAGAGTACATCCCGGCTGTAGGCGAAGGTATCGAAGAGGCTGCTAAGGCAGGTATCCTCGGCGGATTCCCGGTACTCGGCGTTCACGCTGACGTATACGATGGTTCCTACCATGAGGTCGACTCTTCTGAGATGGCTTTCCATATCGCAGGTTCCATGGCATTCAAGGATGCTATGCGTAAAGGTAACCCGGTACTGCTTGAGCCGATCATGAAGGTTGAGGTAACCATGCCGGAAGAGTATATGGGTGATATCATCGGTGATATCAACTCTCGTCGTGGTCGTATCGAGGGTATGGAAGATATCGGCGGCGGCAAGCTGGTTAAGGCTTATGTTCCGCTGGCAGAGATGTTCGGTTATTCTACCGACCTTCGTTCCAGAACTCAGGGACGTGGTAACTACTCCATGTTCTTTGAGAAATATGAGCAGGTTCCGAAGAGCGTTCAGGAGAAAGTTCTTGCTGGAAAAGCTGAGAAATAATTAAAAATGTAACTATATTGCCTTTTCCGGGCAGATAACTGCCCGGAAAAGCAATATTAGGCTTGAAAAAACGGCTCTAATCGAATATAATTAGAGTCAGCCTAACATAAATTGAGATACCCGTATTGGGTGTAAATTAAGGAGGACGTCTTAAAATGGCAAAAGCAAAGTTTGAAAGAACTAAACCGCATTGTAACATTGGTACTATCGGACACGTAGACCATGGTAAAACAACCCTGACAGCAGCTATCACAAAAGTTCTGGCTGCAAGAGTAGCTGGTAACACAGCTGAGAACTTCGAGGATATCGATAAAGCTCCGGAAGAGAGAGAGCGTGGTATTACTATCTCTACTGCACACGTTGAGTATCAGACAGAGAAGAGACATTACGCACACGTTGACTGCCCAGGACATGCTGACTACGTTAAGAACATGATCACTGGTGCTGCTCAGATGGATGGCGCTATTCTGGTTGTAGCTGCTACCGATGGTGTTATGGCTCAGACAAGAGAGCACATTCTGCTTTCCCGTCAGGTAGGCGTACCGTACATCGTAGTATTCATGAACAAGTGCGATATGGTAGACGATCCGGAGCTGCTTGAGCTGGTTGAGATGGAGATCAGAGACCTGCTGAACGAGTACGAGTTCCCGGGCGATGACACACCGATCATCCAGGGTTCTGCTCTGAAGGCTCTTGAAGATCCGAACGGCGAGTGGGGCGACAAGATCATGGAGCTCATGGACGCTGTAGATTCCTACATTCCGGATCCGGTACGTGCTACTGATAAGCCGTTCCTGATGCCAATCGAGGACGTATTCACCATCACAGGTCGTGGTACTGTTGCTACCGGCCGTGTTGAGCGTGGTACTCTGAAACTGAACGATGAGGTTGAGATCGTTGGTATTCACGAGGAGACTCGTAAGACTGTTGTAACTGGTATCGAGATGTTCCGTAAGCTGCTTGATCAGGCTGAGGCTGGTGATAACATCGGTGCTCTGCTTCGTGGTGTTCAGAGAACTGACATCCAGCGTGGTCAGTGTCTGGTTAAACCGGGCTCTGTAAAATGCCATAAGAAATTTACTGCTCAGGTTTACGTTCTGACAAAAGACGAGGGTGGTCGTCATACTCCGTTCTTCAACAACTATCGTCCGCAGTTCTACTTCAGAACCACTGACGTAACAGGCGTTTGTGAGTTACCGGCTGGTACCGAGATGTGTATGCCGGGCGACAACGTAGAGATGACTGTAGAGCTGATTCATCCGGTAGCTATGGAGCAGGGTCTTCGTTTCGCTATCCGTGAGGGCGGCCGTACAGTAGGATCTGGTAGAGTTGCTACTATCATCGAGTAATCAATGAATTAAACAAAGGTGCTTCTTGTATGCGCAGCAGGCAAGAAGATGTACCGTATATATATTATAAAGTCGCTTCCAGGAAGCGCATTGTGTCCAGACGTAAGAGATACCCCGGAACCGTAAGGTTTCCGGGGTTTTTCTGTTGTTTCATAGGAAATTGCGTTCTATGAAACAACAAACGCTCCGCGAGGATGCGTACTCGCGCGAAGCAGAAACATGTCGCAAGCGACCGCGCGAGACGCCGAATGTGTCAAGGTACATTCTTTTTCACAGAATTTCAGCCTTTTACGCATTGTCGGTTGCCAGAAGTCCGGCGGCACGCAGGTTGGCAAGAAGTTCATTGAAGCGTTCAACGACATCTTCAGCACTTGTTGCATCTGCGACGGGAGCAGCGGCGGTAACGGTGGCGGCGGGACCGGTAGGACCTGTAGCGCCGGTAGGACCCGTTGCGCCGGTAGCTCCTGTAGCGCCGACAGCTCCTGCAGCGCCGGTAGGACCTGTAGCGCCAGTCGGACCCGCAGCGCCGGTAGCTCCTGTAGCGCCAGTTGGGCCGGTAGCGCCGTCAGCCCCGGTCGGCCCAGTCGGACCCGCAGCCCCGTCAGCGCCAGCCGGCCCAGTCGGACCCGTAGCGCCCGCAGCCCCGTCAGCGCCAGCCGGCCCAGCCGGACCCGCAGCGCCGGTAGCGCCGGTCGGCCCAGTCGGACCAACAGCCCCGGTAGTGCCGGTCGGCCCAGCTGGACCCGCAGGACCGGTAGCGCCGGTCGGCCCGGTCGGACCAGTCGGCCCAGCCGGACCCGTAGCGCCGTCCAGTCCATCGAGTCCGGCAGCACCAGTGGGACCGACAGGTCCGATCGGTCCGGGGCAGCCGCGTGGTCCTATGGGACCGGGACGACAGCAGTTGTAGGGTTCAAAAGAACCGGGACAGCCGCGATCGCGTCCGCAGCGCCCATAGCCGTTATTTTCATAGTCACTATCATCAAAATAGTAGGGAAAATTACATGAATGACGAAACATAAAAAACTCCTTTCCAGATTTAGGACATCCATCCTGATGTAGTATATGTGTGCGATGAAAGAGATGTGCATTAGCAGAAAGGGGCGGGGAAATTGAGGGTTGGGAACTGTGGAATATTATAAGTGTGGAAGACGGTAAGAATGAATGTAGAAAGTGTGGATGCCGCTGGATGGAAGGACTCCCAGTCCGCTGCTCAGACCACTGCAGAGGTCGGAGCGAATGTCACAAGATAGGTAATCCGTTTGTTTTATGGTTTGAGGATATGGTTTGAAAGTATTCTTCATTTGTCAAAACCGCCGGAGAATCCGGGCGGATTTTTTTTGTTTCCTTATGATAATACAGTGCCTTATCATAGTTTCCCATCCGATCATAGCAGACGCATAGCTGGATTAAAGGAATGAAATCATAGTAATCGGCTTCGATAAAGGCATTTGGATGATATTCTGGTCGGTCTTTGAGGGCAAGCTGGTACCAGAAAACAGCCTGGGAAATTTCTCCGAGGGAAAGTTTCAACCGTCCGATCTCACAGCAGGTTTTAGCACGTGGGCGGTCGTAGAGAAAACTCTGGAACAGAGAAAGCTGGCTGGCAGCCGTATTTCTGAGCATTTCATGGCAGCGCGCCAGAAGTAGACAGGCGTCCGCCTTATTTTCATACCACCCGTCCGGTTCGTTTAGGAAATGTTCCAGAACCGGGCGGGCTTTTTCGTATTGTTTGTGGTCGATGAGTTCGCGGGCGTAGTAGTATTGATGGCGCGGATCGAGCAGTTCGCCGTCTGCAAGCATTGTTTCATAGATTTTCAGGTTCCGGTCAGAATGGGTGAGAGCGGAAGCAGGCTTCCGGTGTTCGATCTTAATAGGAGAATAGAGAATTCTGCCGCGTGGCGCGATGGCTTCGTGGACGCGTCCTTTCCAGCGAAAATGCCGGTCCGTTCGCAGAATCCGTTCGCGATCGTAGGTAAATGCAGGTGTGCCGTCCGGCTGGAATCCAGCGATGTATTTCATCATGACAACGTCGGGCTGCGGGGATTTGCTTAAAGTTTCTTTCAACTTTAAAATCGCTGTAATCGATTCTGCGGGAACGACATCGTCGGCGTCGAGCCACATCCAGTATTCGGTTGTGACCTTTTCACAGATGAAATTGCGCGCGGCGGCGAAATCATCGTTCCACGGGTAGTGATAAATATGTTTGGTGTATTGCCGGGCGATTTCTACAGTTCGATCGGTGGAACCGGTGTCGGCGACGAGGATTTCATCCGCAAATTGTATGGCAGATGCTAAAACACGCGTCAAAACGGCTTCTTCATTTTTGACGATCATACATAGGCTGAGGCGGATCATGGGATCTCCAAAATCAATATCAAATTGATATTAATATATGAAAGAAGTTTTTAGATGTGTACAGACATTATATATATAATTATATAAGGATAAACAGGAGAAAAGTAACGTACTTTTCTCCTGAAATGATGGCTGCAATTCACTCTGCGCTATTTAACAGCACTTGAAAAAAATATTATAGAGCTTCGAAAAAAGCATCGGTCAATTTCTGTATATTCAGATACGGGTTCTCATAATCAAAACTACGCATCCGTCCCTTGGCAGCCAGAACACCGAGCTGGATCGGCTCAGCGATATCCGAATTGAGCCGATCATCGAGCATACCGCTGATGAAACCGCCGGCAAAGGAATCACCGGCGCCGGTATCGTTGTTTAGCTGGTACTGGTAGAGCTTTTTGTGGCGGACTGTGCGGATCTGACATACGCCGTCCTTAAAATGGATCAGCTCATGGCGGTCATCGTGCTTGACAATGAGGGTGCGGGTGGGATCCGGGTTGATCGCAGAAAAATACTCACAGAGGTTCGCGTAGAGCGGACGGGCGCTGCGGGCATTGAAGCCGAGGTTTTTCTTTTCGGATTTATTTAAGAAAACATAATCGGCATATGCGATCAGTGGCTGTAAGCGCTCACGGCGCAGCGATGTATACTCAAAACCAGGATCCATGCTGACTTTCATGGCAGGATTTAAATGTTTTGCCTGGATGACCGATTGCATGATTGCCTCGAATTGGTCGAAATCAGACAGGGATGACAGGTGGATCCAGCGGGCCTGCGCGAGGTACTCCGCCAGTGTGGTTCCCGTCCGGGCTTCCTGTTCATGGATGCGGTCTAAGAGAGTGTTGTTGGCACACGGCGCGATCTTGATGCAATTGCGCGTGTGATTATAAAGGCGGACAATCGATTTGGCAATCGCTTTGGAATATGGATCGTCGAAGCGCTCGCGCGTGGTAAACAGCCAGTCACGGTTATCCAGGTGCGCCAGCTCGGCGTCAATGTCATTTGTCTTGCCGAAGCGCAGATCGAATGGACTGGGCGTGCCGCACACGCCGACGTAAGCGACCTGCAGGTTAGGGAGAATATGCTTTGCCACTTTCAGGGTGATGAAAGCAGAACCGCCGATCTGGGTTGTGTATTCCTTGCCTTTTATCGCCAGCTCCTGAATATCGTTTTCCACATCGGAAATCGGGTTGCTTAAGTTCTCGTCGCCTCCACCGGCGGATGTCTCCACCAGATCGAGCCCGGTGCAGTGAAACATATAGTCATAATTGATAGCGCCAATGCAAATAATATCTAAACCTGCCATGAGATTCTACCTCTTTTGTCCGTGTATTTTTTAGTATTTAAAATGAAGAGCGGTGCGGGATTTTTGCTTTTTCAGCAGGATCTCGCACCAGCACCATTTACAGAATATAACACGGTTTTTCGTTTGTCAAATAAAATGTAAAATTAATGTAAAAAAGACGCGGAAAAGTGCCGAAAACCCTTTATTTATAAGAAAAAATGGCATTTTTTTATTAGAGAAAATAGTAACTGTTCAGTAGGTCTGCGCATTTACTGCGCGTGACTGTGAAGGTACTGAACAGTTACAGAAAATTAAAGAAAAAAATGGGTAGAAAGAGTGGAAAATGAGAATGGGAAAATAGGGGAGAAGGAGAAAAAGAGAGTGGAAAAGTGCGGATGGACAGAGAGTGTAATATTCAGTATAATTTGATGGAATAGAGATAGAACGGACAGGGGATGAAGGGAGGAAAGTGCGATAAAAGACCGAATCAATGAAAAGCAGAATGAGAAATCAGAGAAAATGCAAAGAGCGGTTTTAACCCGCCTCCATCTCAGCACGTTCTCCCTTAAATATTTAGCGCTTCTGGCGATGACGGCAGACCACATTGCGGTGATCTGCAGACCGGTTCCGGGATTCCGGACATTTGGGGATCTGGCGTTTCCATTGTTCGCCTTTTTATTAGTAGAAGGTTTTTTTCACACGCGGGATCGCAGATGTTATGGACGGAAGCTGCTTTTGGCGGCGGTTGTGTCGGAGATTCCGTATGATCTGGCATTTTCCGGACGGTGGATGGATGCACAGCACCAGAATGTCTGCCTGACCTTTTTTCTGGCGCTGGTTGCGATGGAGCTGTTAGAGCGGTATGGAAACGGTATCTGGGAGAAGCTGGTGCTGACGGCAGTGTTCTGTACGCTGACAGAAGCGGCGGGAGCAGACGGCGGCGCATGGGGTATGGGACTGGTGCTGGCATTTTATTTTTGTGTAATAGGAAATTCAGGCACTAACGTGCCAAGGCACATTCTTTTTCATGAGAAAACGGCAGGGGTGTTTATGAAGATAATCGTTGCCGTCCTCATCGGAGCGTTCGCGTGGCAGGAACCCCTCTGGGTGCTGGCGCTCACGGCTGTCTGCTTCATGTTATATGATGGCTCCAGAGGTCGGAGCAGATTTCGTTCCTTCTTTTATGTCTATTATCCGGCGCATCTTTTGACGCTGTATTTTGTGGGAAAATGGCTGGGATGACTTTTATCCTATGGGAATTTTTGACAATTTTCGGGCGTAAAACACGCCCTTTTTTTATTTCCAGGTCAGGCAAAAAAACTTGACAATAAAGTTAGCATGTGCTAACCTTATGTATGGGTTAGGAGAAACTAATGAAAATTAGTCTCATCTAATAAAAATTAGCTCTCTCTAACAACTGTTAGCAGGCACTAATGAAAATTAATGTACGCGAATCAATTAGATTACCGGCAGATGAAAACAGCCGTTTCCGCCAAGTGAGACATCATGACGGGCAGAAGGTGGAAAAACAGAGGAAGGAGAATCGTATGCAGGGAGCAATGCCGATTTCGATGGCAACCGTAGGAACCGCCTATACGATCAAAAAGATCAGCGGAAACACAGAGGTTCGTTCTCATTTAAAATCCATGGGATTTAACGAGGGAACCGAAGTAAAATTGATAACCCAGCTGGACGGAGACGTGATTATTCACGTAAAGGAGTCCAGAGTGGCTATAAATAAGGATCAGGCAAGACACATTCTGGTCTAAGACAAGGGAATGGGGATATTCCGGAGCAGGTTGTATGGTAGAAAAGCAGACGGAATCCCGAGTAAAAAATTGGAATGGTTAGGAGGAACAGAGAATGACGCTTAAAGATGCACAGGTTGGATCTACCGTCAAAGTTGTCAAGATTCATGGCGAAGGCGCATACAAACGCCGCATCATGGATATGGGCATCACGAAGGGAAGCGAGATTTTTATTCGAAAAGTAGCTCCGCTGGGCGACCCGGTAGAGGTTACGATTCGTGGATATGAGCTTTCACTTCGTAAAGCCGATGCTGAGTGCGTAGATGTTCAGACAGTTTAATAAGTTTGATTAAAAAAGCAGGAGGATGAAAAATGGCAATTCATATTGCTTTGGCGGGTAACCCGAACTGCGGTAAAACAACCATGTTTAACGCACTGACGGGTGCTAACCAGTACGTAGGTAACTGGCCGGGTGTTACAGTTGAGAAGAAAACCGGTAAATTAAAAGATGCTTCGGGAGAAGAAGTAAATGTAACGGACCTTCCAGGAGTTTATTCCCTTTCTCCGTATACACTGGAGGAAGTTGTAACCCGTGATTTTATCTTAAAAGAGAATCCGGATGTCATCGTAGACTTAGTCGATGCAACCAACATTGAGCGTAACCTGTATCTGACCACACAGCTGATCGAGACAGGTATTCCGGTTGTTATCGCTTTAAATATGTGCGATCTTCTGAAGAAGAACGGCATTAACATTGATGTAAAGGCACTGTCCAAGAAACTTGGCTGCCCGATCATCGAGACTTCCGCGCTGAAGAAAACCGGTCTGAAGGAAGTCATTGCAGAGGCAATCAAAGTTGCAAAGAGCCATGCAGCAGGCACTGTAAGTGCTATTTTCGAGAGCAGCGTAGAGGATAAAGTAAGCGCAATCGAGGCAGAGCTTCCGTCCAGCATTCCGGATGCAGAGAAGAGATGGTATGCAATCAAAGTTCTCGAGAATGACAGCAAGGTTGCAGAGCAGCTTGGCCTTAGTGCAGACAACCGTTTCTCCCGTTACACCAAGGAACTGGAGAAAGAGTTTGATGATGACGCTGAGTCCGTTATCACTGACCAGAGATATGTATACATTCAGAAGGTTATCGAGGAGACCGTAAAGAAACCGGCTCAGAAAATGAGTCTTTCTGATAAGATCGATAGCATCGTAACCAACCGTTTACTTGGTATTCCGATCTTTGTTCTTGTTATGTGGGCGGTTTACTATGTATCCGTTACTACCGTGGGTACATTCGTAACAGACTGGACCAATGATACATTTGTTGGTGCAATTCAGGGCTGGGCTGGCGATGCGCTGGCAGCAGCAGGCGCTTCCGACCTGATTGTAAGCCTTGTAGTGGATGGTATCATCGGCGGTGTTGGCGCCGTTCTTGGTTTCGTTCCGCAGATGGCTATCCTGTTCCTGTTCCTTTCCATTCTGGAAGATTGTGGCTACATGGTACGTATCGCATTCGTTATGGACCGTGTATTCCGTCACTTCGGACTGTCCGGTAAGAGCTTCATCCCGCTGCTGATTTCCTCTGGCTGCGGTGTTCCAGGTATCATGGCGTCCAAGACCATCGAGCAGGACAACGACAGACGTCTTACCATCATGACCGCTACATTCGTTCCGTGTGGTGCGAAACTGCCGGTTATCGCTCTGATGGGCGGCGTTATGGCTGGCTATATGAGCGGCGACATGGATCTGGCTACTATGATGGCTCCGATCATGTACTTTGTAGGTATCGCTGCGGTTCTTGTATCCGCTATCATGTTAAAGAAGACAAAACCGTTCTCCGGCAAACCAGCTCCGTTCGTTATGGAGCTTCCGGCGTACCACATTCCGTCCGCTAAGACCGTTCTCCTTCATGTTTGGGAGCGTCTGAAGGGATTCATCATCAAGGCTGGTACAATCCTGTTCCTGGCTTGCGTTGTTATGTGGTTCCTGTCCTCCTTCGGATTTGTAGACGGTGGATTTGGTCTGGTAGAAGAATCTGCAGATTCTATCCTGGCTATGCTGGGTGGTGCTATCGCAATCCTGTTCCGTCCGCTTGGTTTCGGCGAGTGGCAGCCAGTTGCAGCTTCCATCACTGGTTTCACAGCAAAAGAGGCTATCGTTTCCACCATGGGTGTTCTGGCGAATGTATCCGAGGATCTGTCTGAGGAGACCGATGTCGTAGCAGCAGCTATCCAGACATGGTTCCCGACAACCATCGCAGCCTTTACATTCCTGCTGTTCAACCTGCTTGACTCTCCGTGTCTGGCAGCTATCGCAACGATGGCACAGCAGCTCCAGTCCAGAAAATGGTTCTGGTTCGCTATCCTGTATCAGAATCTCTTCGCTTACGCTGTATCCCTGATTGTATATCAGTTAGGTGGTCTGGTACTTGGCGCAGTTGCATTCAACGTATGGACTATCGTGGCAGCAGTCCTTTTGGTATTCATGCTCTTCATGCTGTTCCGTCCGGATCCATACAAGGATCAGAAGAGCTACACAAGAAGCTCTGTAGAGGCAGCTTCATAAGTTAGTTTCTAAATGAAAAATAAAACAGGTTCTGCCGTCCGGCCGGTGGTTTTGCGTTTCCGCTGACCGGGCATCGGCAGGTGCCTGTAATCATAAGTGATAAAATCAATCCTTTATAAGGCTGCCTCGGATAGCAGAATGAAAGTCTGCTGTTTGGAGGCAGCTTTATTCGATTTCAAAAAAGAAAAGGAGAAAGCATAGATGGGAGATTCATCCGGCTCCATGTTTTATGGTGTGATTGGTTTTCTGGTAGTTTATTTTGTAGGATATTTTATCTGCCGTGTGTATGATAAAATAAAAAAGATACTCCGAAGCCATTCATCGAAAAGTCAGAGAAGAGAGGACGATAACGTATGAGACCGATTGATATTGGAATTTTAATTGTAGTAGCGATTTTGCTTTTGCTGGCATTACGTTCGGCGATCCGTCATTACACGGGAAAGGGCGGCGGATGCTGCGGATGCTCCGGTGGAAGCTGCGGTTCCTGCGGCAGCGATGGGAATGTTGGTGCGCGCGGCGAAGATCTTTCCAAGAAAGCGGTTACAGCGGGTACCCCGTCCAAGATCATGCGGATCGAGGGTATGCACTGTGCAAACTGCAAGAAATCCGTTGAAAAAGCCCTGACCGCCCAGAACGGCGTCATCCGTGCAGATGCGGACGTAGACAGAGGCATTGCCCGCGTGTTCTATGAGAATGGAGTGGACGATGCGAAGCTGCAGGAAGCGGTTGAAAAAGAGGGATTTGTGGTTAAGAATATTGAGACGGTTGTCTAAGAGAAAAAGTGTGATCCTGTTCTGGTGTTACTGTTCACGCAAACGTGCCCAGTAACGGAATTTGCCGTGGCTTCGCATTTAAATACGGCAAATTCCTGCTGCCACCACGTTTTCTTACGGCACTTTCGGTTCCAAAAGTGCCTACCCGTGTACAGTAACGTTCTGGTTTCAGATGTGCTGGATAGGTTTATTTTGTATCGCAAAATAAAAAGACTTGTGGTATACTTGGAAAAAATGATAAAACTTATACAGAGAGGCAGAACGTATGATCAAGATTATAAAAGAAGCACAGGTTCGAAGCGAGGAAGATAATCGGAATCTGCGAGAGACCGTGGCGGGGATTATTGGTGAGGTCCGGGGGCGCGGGGACGCGGCTCTGAGGGAGTACAATGAGAAGTTTGACGGATGTACCCGTGAATCGCTGCGGGTCAGCCGGGAGGAGATTGATGCGGCTTATAAGGAGCTGGGCGAGCAGGAGCTGGCGGATCTGAAAGCGGCGCATCACAATATTGAGGCATTTGCGAACGCGCAGAGGCAGACAGTGAAACCCCTTGACAATTTCAGCCCGGAGCCGGGAGTCTTTTTAGGACACCGCATCATTCCGGTGGAGTCCTGCTGCTGTTATGTGCCGGGCGGCAATTATCCGCTGTATTCGACGGCGCTGATGTTAGCGACTCCGGCGAAGGCAGCGGGTGTAAAACGTATCACCGCCTGCTCTCCGGTAGTGCGGGGAACGGGTCATATCAATGCCAAGACGCTGGTAGCGATGGATCTGGCTGGCGTGGATGAGATCTACGCATTGGGCGGTGCACAGGCGATCGCAGCATTTTCCTATGGAACTGAGAGCATCAAGCCGGTGGATATTATTGTAGGGCCGGGTAACCGCTTCGTAACCGAGGCGAAACGTCAGTGCTACGGGCAGGTCGGCATCGACTTTGTAGCCGGGCCGAGCGAGGTTCTGGTAATCGCGGACGGAAAAGCGAGCGCGAAGGTGGTAGCGGCGGATCTGCTGGCACAGTCCGAGCATGATGTCAATGCGAAAGGCATTCTTCTGACAACCGATGAGGCATTTGGAAAGAGCGTGATTGAGGCGGTAGAGGAAGAGCTGAAGATTCTGGATACGGCAAAGATTGCGAGACAGTCCTGGGATACGTTTGGAGAGATCGGTGTGGTAGACAGCCTGGACGAGGCAGTTCAGTATACGAATGAGTATGCACCGGAGCATCTGGAGCTCAACGTGGAAGACCCGGATGCACTGATTCCGAAGTTGGTTAATTACGGTTCTCTGTTTATCGGTCAGAATACGGCAGAGGTATTTGGTGATTATGCTTCCGGAACCAACCACACACTTCCGACTCTTCGGGCGGCACGTTATACCGGCGGTGTCTGGGTTGGTACATTCTTAAAGACCTGTACCCATCAGAGCATGACACCGGAGGCGTCCGCGCGGATCGCACCGCTTGTATCGCGTATGGCGCATGGAGAAGGATTATCTGGACATGCAGCGGCTGCGGATGCAAGAAAATAGGGAAAATAGAAAATAATAGAATAAAACCCCTCGGATGCTGCAGCATCTGGGGGTTTTGTGTTTCAAAGCATACCGCCTGCTATTCTTGTCTTTTATTCCGGATAAACCAGTCTCTCCGGACCAATTCCATCTAAGACTTCGCGCAGAAAGCGGTCAGCCAGCCAGTTTGCCATCGGCAGGTTCATATCGAGGTAGTTGCCGCAATCTTTTGCACAGGCACCCGGAACCTCGTCTTTGTAGTCGCGCATGAAAGTAAAGAGCCCCTTCATCAGCGGAACGATCTCCTCGGATGTCAGGTCGCCTGCGAGAAGCAGGTAGAAGCCGGTGCGGCAGCCCATCGGTCCGAAGTAGAGGACGCGGTCTTTCCACTCTTCATTGTTGCGAAGCCAGGTGGCAGCCAGATGTTCGATGGTGTGAACTTCAGCTGTATTCATAACCGGTTCAAAGTTCGGCCGTGTCATGCGGATATCAAAGGTTGTGATCACCTGATCCCCTGCGCGGTCCTTGCGGGAAACATAGACACCGGGAAGCAGCTTCAGATGATCGATAGTAAAGCTGGTGATTTTATCCATGAAAAAATACCTCCTAAATCAAAAATGCCAAAATTCTTTTGACCTAACATCATTATATAAAGAGACAGGCATAAGAACAAGCACTTATTTTTTTGCAGTCTTAAAAACGCGGAAGCCAGCTACTACAATTAAAGCAAGAAATGCATAAATGATGTATAAAACACATAAAAATGTATAAAAAATCTCTTGACGCATAGAACTTTCCTATGCTATAATCTTTCAGAATATGAACAAGGGCGTTCATGGGCTTAGGCTCATGGACGCTTTTTCTGCATAATCAGACAATTTATAAAATGTGTCTGTAATGATGTGAAAAAAGCATCTGAGGAAAACGGATTTGCTCAAATGTAAGGTTATTGAGAATGAAAAAGTAAACTGCCGGAACAGACAGTAAAAAGAGCCAGCTGCCGCATACATCCTATGTAAACGGAAGCGGTAAATCGTCCAAATACAAGAAAAAGCGGTCTGGCGACGAAGCGGTTTGAGAAGGCGGGGGACGAGAGAGAAAGGAATGGTGACCAGATGGAGAAACCGGTATATCTTCTGTTGGAAAACGGAGACTATTTTGAGGGAAAAAGCTTTGGCGCTCCTTTACGTGAAGTGACCGGAGAAGTCGTATTCACAACCGGTATGACAGGATACCTTGAGACGATCACAGATCCCAGCTATTTTGGACAGATTGTCGTTCAGACATTTCCGTTAATCGGAAACTACGGAGTGATTCCGCAGGACTTCGAGAATGAAGAGGTATATTTATCAGCCTATATCGTAAAAGAGTGGTGTCAGGAACCTTCCAACTTCAGATGCAGTGGGGATCTTGACACCTTTTTTAAAGAAAGAAACATCCCGGGCGTCTATGGAATCGATACGAGAAAGCTGGCAAAAACCATTCGTGAATCCGGTTCGATGAACGGCTGGCTGACCGAGGTGAAGCCGCCGTATGATGCGAAAAAGCTGGAGGAAGTGAAAAACTTCCACATTACAAAGGCGGTTGAAACCGTTACACCAAAGAAATGTGAGATCAAACCGGCGGATGAGAAAGAAGAGTTCCAGATTGTGCTCTGGGATTTTGGCGCAAAGGAAAATATCATCCGCGAGCTGACCAGGCGCGGATGCCGCGTGGCTGACCTTCCGGCAGGTACGACGGCGGAGGAGATTCTGGCAATGAATCCGGACGGAATCATGCTTTCCAACGGTCCGGGAAACCCAGAGGACAACCCGGAGATCATCGAGGAGATCCGAAAGATTACGAAGGCTGGAAAACCGATGTTCGGCATCTGCCTGGGACACCAGCTGCTGGCGATTGCCAAGGGCGCGAAGACTGGAAAGATGAAATTCGGTCACAGAGGTGCGAACCAGCCGGTCAAGGATCTGACGACCGGACGCGTCTACATCAGCAGCCAGAACCACGGCTATGAGGTACTGCGCGATACGCTGCCGGAGGGCGCGGAGGAGACATTTATCAATGTCAACGACGGCACCTGCGAGGGCATCACCTACCACGATATGCCGGCATTTACCGTCCAGTTCCATCCAGAGGCTTGTGCAGGTCCGAAGGATACGGAAGAGCTGTTTGGGCGTTTCATTCAGATGATGAGAGATTATAAGGAAAAGGAGGGCGCGTCATGCCGTTAAATAAATCCCTGAAAAAAGTTATGGTAATCGGTTCCGGCCCTATCGTCATCGGTCAGGCGGCAGAGTTTGACTATGCAGGAACGCAGGCGTGCCGGGCTTTAAAAGAGGAAGGTCTGGAGGTCGTTTTAGTAAACTCCAACCCGGCAACCATCATGACGGACAGCGCCATTGCGGATCACGTATACATCGAGCCGCTGACCCTGGAATTTGTCAAGAGAATCATTGAAAAAGAGAAGCCTGACAGCATCCTGTCCACCCTGGGCGGACAGACCGGACTGACACTGTCCATGGAGCTTGCCAAAGAAGGTTTCTTAAAGAGCCACAATGTAACGCTTCTCGGCGCGTCCCCGGAGACCATCGATAAGGCGGAGGACCGCCAGTGCTTTAAAGACACGATGGAAGCTATCGGTGAGCCGGTCATTCCGTCCAAGGTTGTCACCACCATTGAGGATGCGCTTGATTTTGCCGAGGTTATTTCTTACCCGGTTATCGTGCGTCCGGCCTTTACCCTGGGCGGTACCGGCGGCGGTATTGCGGCAAATAAAGAAGAGCTTTACAACATCGCGGAGGCGGGTATCCGCCTGTCACCGATCAATCAGATTCTGGTTGAGAAATGTATTTCCGGATGGAAGGAGATCGAGTTTGAGGTAATGCGCGATGCCATCGGCAACGAGATTACGGTCTGCTCGATGGAAAACTTTGACCCGGTCGGCGTCCACACCGGCGACTCCATTGTTATCGCACCGGCTGTGACGCTGGCGGATAAGGAATACCAGATGCTTCGTTCTGCAGCGCTGAATATTATCCAGGCGATGGGCATCGAGGGCGGCTGCAACTGCCAGTTTGCGCTGAATCCGGAGAGCTTTGAATATGCCGTTATCGAGGTAAACCCGCGTGTATCCCGTTCTTCCGCCCTTGCTTCGAAAGCAACCGGATATCCGATTGCCCGCGTGGCAACCAAGATTGCGATCGGTTATCATCTGGACGAGATCCCGAACGAGGTAACCGGCGAGACGATGGCATGCTTCGAGCCGGCCCTTGACTATGTAACGGTTAAATTCCCGAAATGGCCATTTGATAAATTCGTTTACGGACGCCGGAAGCTGGGTACCCAGATGAAGGCAACCGGCGAGGTTATGGCGATCGGCCGCAACTTCGAGCAGGCGCTCATGAAAGCAGTCCGCGGCGCGGAGATCTCCCAGAACAGCCTGAACATGAAGAAACTGGCGCCGATGAGTGTGGAAGAGCTGAGAGAAAAAATTCTGGCGCAGGATGACGAGCGTCTGTTTGCAATCTATGAGAGCTTCAAGCGCGGCGTGACCGTTGCCGAGATTCATGAGCTGACCAAGATCGACGAGTGGTTCTTAAATAAACTGATGCACATCCTGTCCCTGGAACGCCGGATGCAGTCTGAGACTCTGAGCGATGCGCTTTATATGGAAGCCAAACAGAACGGATTCCCGGATGCAGTCATCAAGGAGATGACCGGGCTTTCGGAAATCAAGCATGTTCCGGCATGCTACCGCATGGTTGATACCTGCAGCGCTGAGTTTACGGCAAGTACCCCGTACTTCTACAGCACCTTCGGCGAGGAAGATGAGGCAGAAGAATTTATTAAAGAGAATGCAAGCGGAAAACCAGTTGTTATGGTATTTGGCTCCGGTCCGATCCGTATCGGTCAGGGTATCGAGTTTGATTTCGCATCCGTTCACTGCGTATGGTCGTTAAAGAGAGCCGGTTATGAGGTTGTCATCGTAAATAACAACCCGGAGACCGTTTCCACCGACTTCAACGTAGCAGACCGTCTGTATTTTGAGCCGCTGACACCGGAGGATGTGCTGGATATCATCCGGATCGAGAAGCCGATCGGCGCAGTTGTAGCCTTTGGCGGACAGACAGCGATCCGTCTGACAAAATGTCTTGTAGAGAACAATATTCCGGTTCTCGGCACTCCGGCAGACAGCATCGATATGGCGGAGGATCGCGGACGTTTCGCAGCCCTGCTGAAAAAATTAAATATGAAACAGGCAGCGGGTCAGACCGTTTACACTGAGGATGAGGCAATCCAGGCGGCAAATCATCTGGGCTATCCGGTTCTGATGCGTCCGAGCTATGTATTAGGCGGACAAAACATGATTATCGCGTACAACGACGCCGATATTCATGAGTATATGAAGATTATTCTCTCACACAAGATTGAGAATGCGATCCTGATTGATAAATACCTGATGGGTACCGAGCTGGAGGTCGACGCGATCTGCGACGGCGAAACGGTTCTGATTCCGGGTATCATGGAGCACATCGAGCGTGCGGGCGTCCATTCCGGCGACTCCATCGCGGTATATCCGGCATTTATGCTGACCGAGAGCCAGAAAGACCGTCTGGTGGACTATTCCATTCGTCTGGCGCTTTCCATGAATACGAAGGGACTCATCAACATCCAGTACGTTCTGCATGAGGATACGATCTATATCATCGAGGTCAACCCGCGTTCATCCCGTACCGTGCCGTACATCAGCAAGGTAACCGGAGTGCCGATGGTCGATCTGGCAACCCGCATCATGATGGGCGAAAAGCTGGCTGACATGGGCTATGAGACAGGTTTGTATCCGTGCTCTCCGTACTACGCAGTCAAGGTTCCGGTATTCTCCTTTGAGAAGTTGTCCAACGTAGATACACAGCTCGGACCGGAAATGAAATCGACCGGCGAGGTACTGGGTATCGCCCGGACGATGGAGGAAGCGCTGTTCAAGGGTCTGATAGCAGCCGGATATACGATGAAGCGCGAGGGCGGCGTCTTAATTAGTGTCCGCGATACCGACAAGAGCGACCTGCGCGAGCTGGTCAAAGAGTACGTGGCGATGGGATTCCACATCTACGCGACCTCCGGTACTGCAAGCCGGTTAAACAGCGTCGGCATTTCTTCAACGTTAGTCAAGAAGCCGAAGGAAGCCAAAGAGGGCGAGGAGACGACCATTTCCCTGCTGGAAGAAGGAAAGATCAGCTATGTGATTTCCACTTCCAAGACGGGACGCCAGCCGGGACGCGACAGTGTCCGCCTGAGAAGAAAGGCAGTCGAGCTTGGTATTCCGTGCCTGACATCGCTTGATACCGCGGCTGTCCTGGCGCTGACACTGGAAAGCAAGTACAACGAGGACAACGTTGAACTGGTAGATATCGCGCACATTGCACATGGTGCAGCCGCTAGAAAAGAGCTGAGCCAGATGGAAAAACCGGAAGAAATCCAGATTCCGGGTTATGTGCTTCAGGAGCATGAAAACGACTAAAAAGAACGATGGTCTGCATGGATTCTGCGTTTTGAGGGTTGCGGAATCCGTGCAGGCTGAAATCTTTTGCGAAGGCAAAATCTGACAGAATCATATATGACGGAAAAAGTGGATTAATATTTAAAGAAAGGAAGAGGAGGAAAAGCAGATGGCAAAATTTATTTTTGTGACAGGCGGTGTTGTATCGGGATTGGGGAAAGGTATTACAGCAGCGTCTCTGGGCCGTCTTTTGAAGGCACGGGGATTTAAGGTAGCAGCGCAGAAGCTGGATCCGTATATCAACGTCGATCCAGGAACCATGAGCCCGTATCAGCACGGCGAAGTATTCGTAACAAACGACGGTGCGGAGACGGATCTGGATCTGGGACATTATGAGCGTTTTATAGATGAAGATTTAAACCGGTATTCCAACCTGACGACCGGTAAGGTCTACTGGAATGTGTTAAATAAAGAGCGCCGCGGCGAATATCTGGGCGAGACGGTACAGGTAATTCCACATATCACAAATGAGATAAAATCATTTATCTATTCCGTGCAGGAAAAGACCGATGCGGACATCGTTATCACAGAGATCGGCGGAACAACCGGCGATATTGAGTCACAGCCGTTCCTGGAAGCCATCCGCCAGGTGTCCTGCGAGGCGGGACGCAGCAACTGCCTCTTCATCCATGTAACCCTGATTCCATATCTGGAATCTTCAGGCGAGCATAAATCAAAACCGACGCAGCATTCGGTTAAACAGCTGCAGTCCTTTGGTATCATGCCGGATATCATCGTAGCGCGCTGTGACCGTCCGGTGGACGATCCGTCCATTTTCCGCAAGATCGCACTGTTCTGCAACGTCAAAGAGGACTGCGTCATCGAGAACCTGACCCTTCCGGTTCTCTACGAGGCGCCGATCATGCTGGAGGAAGCAGGACTTGCCAAGATCGTGCTTCGCGAGCTGGGCATCGAGAAAGCGCCGCAGGAGTGCGATCTGACGGAGTGGAAACATATGCTGGACCGCATCAAGAACAGCCGCAAGACGGTCAAGATTTCCCTGGTCGGCAAGTACGTCAAACTGCACGACTCCTATCTGTCGATCGTAGAATCCCTGCACCATGCCGGATGGGAAAATGGCGCGCAGGTGGAGATCAACTGGGTGGATAGTGAGACGATCACTCCGGAGACAGCGCCGGAAATCCTGGGCGGTTCGACCGGTATCATCGTGCCGGGCGGCTTCGGCATCCGAGGCATCGAGGGCATGATTGCGGCAGCTGATTATGCGAGAAGAAACAATATCCCGTACTTTGGCATCTGCCTTGGTATGCAGATCGCGGCGATCGCATTTGCCAGAGGCGTGTTAGGCTATGAGGATGCGAACTCAACCGAGTTTGCGCCGGACAGCAAGCATCCGGTCATCGCTCTGATGGAAGAGCAGATGGATCTGGCTGACATGGGCGGAACGATGCGTCTGGGTGCATATCCGTGCCGCATCAGTCCGGATACGCTGATGATGAAAGCCTATGGAAAAGGTCTGATCGAGGAGAGACATCGCCATCGTTATGAATTTAACAACAAGTTCCGGGAAGTTTATATGGAGCATGGCGCTGTCTTCTCCGGACAGTCTCCGGACGGTACGCTGGTAGAGGCGATGGAGATTCCGGGACATCCGTTCTATCTGGGAGTTCAGTACCATCCGGAGTTCAAGAGCCGCCCGAACCGCGCACATCCGATCTTCCGGGAGTTTGTGAAAGCGGCTCTGGAGGTAAAGGAAAAAAATTCTTAAAATATGGAGAAAATAAAGTATGAAGATCAACGAAAACTATAAAAATCTGGAAGAAAGCTATCTGTTTTCCACCATCGCTAAAAAAGTAGATGAGTATACCAAAGCCCATCCAGAGGCAAAAGTAATCAAAATGGGTATCGGTGACGTAACCCTTCCGATCTGCCAGAAAGCAGCTGACGCATTTGCAAAAGCAGCTATGGAGCAGGGCAAGGCGGCTACGTTCCATGGATATGGTCCGGAGCAGGGATATGATTTTCTGCGCGTAGCAGTTCAGAAGTATTATGCGTCCTTCCAGGTTGAGGTGGCGGCGGAGGATATATTCATCAGCGACGGCGCGAAGAGTGATGTCGGAAATATCCTCGATCTCTTTGATGCGGACAACACGGTCCTGATCCCGGATCCGGTATACCCGGTTTACATGGATACGAACGTGATGGCAGGCAGAAAGATCGTATTTATGGATGCCAATGTGGAAAATGGCTTTCTTCCGATGCCTCCGAAGGGACAGAAAGCGGATATTATTTATCTCTGCTCCCCGAACAACCCGACTGGCGGTGTGTACAACCGTGAGCAGTTAAAAGAGTGGGTTGACTATGCGAACGAGCAGGATGCGATTCTTTTATTTGATGCGGCGTATGAGTCCTTCGTAGCAGATCCGGCGCTTCCGAGAAGTATTTTTGAGATTGAGGGCGCCAAGACCTGCGCGATCGAGTTCTGCTCCCTTTCGAAGCTGGCAAGCTTTACCGGAACCCGCTGTGGCTATACTGTGGTTCCGTCTGAATTAGAGCGCGGTGGTTCTTCCATCCGCAAGATGTGGCTGCGCCGCCAGACAACCAAGTTTAACGGCGTTTCCTACCCGGTACAGCGCGCCGCAGAGGCAGCTCTTTCACCGGAGGGCATGGCACAGTGCCGCGAGCACCTGGACGTATACCGCACCAATGCGAAGATCATGACAGAGACCTTAAAAGAGCTTGGAATCTGGCACATCGGCGGCGAAAATTCACCGTACATCTGGATGCAGTGCCCGAACGGCATGAAATCCTGGGAGTTTTTCGACGATCTGCTTGCCAAGGCAAATGTGGTCGGCACACCGGGCAGCGGATTTGGTAAGAATGGAGAAGGATTCTTCCGTCTGACTGCATTTGGTACGACTGCGAATACAAAAGAGGCAATGGAGCGGATCAAGAAGGTTTACGGAAAATAAATAGCTCTATTTTATAAATGAGGGGGCTGGTGCATCTGGGGCATTGTTATCCTATGCACCGTCCCCTTTTTGCTGAAGCAGGGAGGTGAGGATCATGGTGACCTTAAACGATTATCTGTATTCCGGCGATACGATGTTTAAGATTTTAAAGAATTACAGCCGGGATTTGAAAGCGGAGGCAAAACAGACAAACAATGAGATAGACCTGATACATGCAAATTTTCTGATTCAGATCCGGGAGCTTTTGGAACACAATGATTTCCTGACGACCCAGTCACAGAAGATCCGGGAATTTTATATTCATATGGCAAAGGAATATCCGCTTCTGGCATTTAATTTTAAGGGAAGAATCAAGTCGCTGATCCGCTCGGAGGCGAAATTTAATGGATATATCGTTGAATATATTTATGACTGTTATACGGAACATAAGGCATTTCCGTCGATCTCCGATTTGAAGCAGAGATTGAGCTGTTTCCGCGACCTGATCGCGTACCGGATCGTGATTTCACTGCCGAAGTGTTACCTGAAACCGGGGGAATCGCAGCAGGAGGCAGATATCCGGTACCTCTACCAGATTGCGAATGAACTTCCGGGATTTCTGGAGGAACGCGGGTTTACGGCGGAACCGGCATATGGGGTTAAGGAGAGCACCTCTTTGCTGATGGATGAGGAAGTCAGACCGTACTACCGTGATTATGTCTGCGGAAATAGTTCGGATGATTACCAGTCTCTGCATATTACGTTTTATGATAATTGTTCCAGAAGCTATGTGGAGGTACAGCTTCGCACGAAGCACATGGACGATATCGCGGAGATCGGCGTGGCAAATCATTTAAGCTATGAAAAGCGCCAAGAGGGCGAGCGGGCCAGGCGGGATGAGATACCGGAAGGTGCATGTATTTATTTTGATGAGGCATATGAACGCTGCCAGCGCCTGGTATCGCTCAATTTAGCTGAAGTGGATGTCAATATGTTTTCGGCGATCAACAATGACCTGGTCAATGACGGCTGCGGGCTGTACCGGGGGCGGCTGATTCTGCCGTATGAGCATTTGTCGAGGCATCAGAATGAGCTGGTGGATTGAGGGGTTCACGGGCAGGTATGAATCCGGTTGCAAATAGTTGACGAAATGGGAAGATTCATATATAGTTGCCTGTAAAGGAAAAATGACCGAAAATGATAGGGAGGAACCAGTTTATGGACCATACATCCTGCCGCCTGCGTCTGGCCGCCATCGCCGATGCACCTGCGATACTGGAAATTTATGCACAATATATGGGCACGCCGATCACGTTTGAGACGGAGCTGCCGTCCCTGGAGGAATTTGAGGGGCGCATCCGGGCGATCACGGCAGAATATCCGTGGATTGTCTGCGAGGATGAAACGGGCAGAATCATTGGCTATGCATATGGGAATAAGCAGCTTGAGCGCGCGGCGTACCGTTGGAATGCGGAACTTTCTGAATATCTGGACAGTCGGGTGACGTCGAAGGGCATCGGCAAACGGATGCTTCTGGTGCTTTTAGAGCTTTTAAAGGCGCAGGGCGTCCACACCGTCTACAGTCTGGTAACAAGTCCGAATGTGAAGAGCGATGCGATGCATAACGGATGCGGATTCCGGACGATGGGCGTGTGCAAAAATACCGGTTATAAGAGCGGAAAATGGCACGATGTTACCTGGTATGAGAAAGCGCTGCTGCCATATGAGGACGTACCGGCGGAGATGATTCCGATTGGGGAGATGGAGAAGGAGACGGTAGATAAGATTTTGGCGTCTTTTTGAACAGAGACATAAAACAAATCTGCATAAAATAAACAAGGCGTATGAAAAAGGAATTTTCCATTTTCATACGCCCTCATCAGTTCTCTTTTATTCACCAGCGCCGTAATGCGCTGTCCATTCATTCACTCAGATTAGTTGAAGTATCTCTTTAACAGACCCTCAAATGCCTTGCCATGTCTAGCCTCGTCACGAGCCATCTCATGAACGGTGTCATGGATTGCATCCAGGTTAGCAGCTTTCGCACGTTTTGCAAGGTCAAATTTGCCTTCGGTTGCGCCGTGCTCAGCCTCTACACGCATCTCCAGGTTCTTCTTGGTGGAATCAGTTACAACCTCGCCGAGAAGCTCTGCAAACTTAGCAGCGTGCTCAGCCTCTTCGTGAGCTGCCTTCTCCCAGTACAGACCGATCTCCGGATAGCCCTCTCTGTGAGCTACACGTGCCATCGCCAGGTACATACCAACTTCTCTGCACTCGCCTTCATAGTTAGCTCTTAAATCTTCGAGAATATCCTCGCTGACACCCTGTGCCACACCAACTACGTGCTCAGCTGCCCAGCTCATCTCGCTGGACTGCTCTTTGAACTTGGAAGCCGGAGCGCCGCATACTGGACATTTTTCCGGAGCAGCCTCACCCTCGTATACGTAACCACATACTGTACAGACAAATTTCTTCATAGTCAATTCTCCTTTTCTAAAATAAATTTTTAATTTCGTGTTTTATAGAAACAATAAATAGATAGTAAAGTTGTTTGCAACCATTCTGTTTCATAGGAGCTTTTAAAACGAAATCGTTTATTTGGCTTAAATGAAATCAGTAATGATTACTGATATTAAGATATCATAGATTCCTGTGTTTGTCAATGAAAAAATAGAAATAATTCTTATTTTTTTCATTTTTATCGATAACCTGGATATTCTCAGAACTTTTTCACTGGTGATGTATTCATACCCGGTCAGCGCATGGCAGAAATCGGGAAGCGGCTCATTTGGTCCCGTCTGTTCCGATACAAAATCAGCCGCTTCTATATTAGTGCTTTTCCCCTTTCATACACTCATCGCATATCCCATAGAAAAACACGGTATGGTCGTCGATCGTTCCCGGCACAAATTCTTTGGCGGCTGTCTCCAGCTCCTTGGTTGCTTCCATCGGAATATCCATGACCCGTCCGCACTGGCGGCAGACGTAGTGGTAATGTGGGGATGTATCATAATCGAAATGATCCGTGCCGTCGCCGCAGGACAGCTTCCGGATCTCGCCCAGCTCAACTAACAGGTTTAAATTGCGGTAAACGGTTCCAAGGCTGATATTCGGAAACTGTTCCCGGATGCTGGTGTAAAGGGCGTCGGCGGTCGGATGATCCTTCCGGCTCATCAGGCAGGCTTTGATCGATTCGCGCTGACGGCTGTATTTTAAGGTTTTCATAAGCGACACTCCAATCCTTCTAAATAATATTGATAATGATTATTATTTATATTATGCGTCCTGACGCGATGAAAGTCAATCTTTTTTCAAGGATTTCCGTGAAAAATTTTACTATGAAAATTCTGCCGCCGATTAGGCGGCATGGATTCAGGGATGCCCAATGCGCCTGCCAGAGCTTTCATTTGTGGGGCACACCTGACTGCCAGGCGCATGAAGGTTTAGCATCAAAGTTCAACATCACAGATGCATAAAAGATCCCGTCCTCATACCGGAAATCCACCAGACCCTGGTACCGCTCGGCGATCGAACGGATGGAGGCGGTTCCCGTGCCGAAGCCGTCATGTTTGGTCGAGCGGAACCGCCCATTTTCCTCGATCGGCGGATGGCAGCAGGTGTTGTCAACGGCGATCACGATGTGACCGGCATCCTCCTGGGCGCAGATGCGGATAAACGGCGCGCTGTCTGTACATTCCCGATAGGCATCGAGGGCATTTTCCAGAAGATTGCCGAAGATCGAGCAGAGCTCCGGCTCACGCAGCGGGAGAGATGGGGGAAGCTGGATGCGGACCGAAAAATCGACCGACGCCTTGCGCGCCTCCTCACCGTAATAGCTGATAACCGTGTTGACCGCATAATTTTCACACCAGGTCCGCGCGGTGTCCGGCGGAAGCGTCATGCGGTATTGTTCGATATAGGCTTTCAGATCCTCCGTTTTCCCACTCTGCAGGTAATGCTCGATGAGATTTAAGTGCTGGCGCAGGTCGTGGCGCGCCTCCCGTACCTCTTCGATGTGGCGGGAAAGCTGCTGATACTGTGTGTACTGCATCGCCAGGAGCGTGTCCTGCTGCGCCGCGCGTTCTTCCAGCTGCGCCTGCTGGCGGACTGCATTGAGCGCTTCCAAAAGGACATAGTAGATAAGAATTGTCATGGCAAAGAGCCAGAGCCGCGTGAGGATAAAACGGAACTTGCGGACGGTATCAATGTTTAAATCAAAGTTATAAGCGCAGATAATCAGGGTACATGAAAATGGAATAAACCAGACTTTCTGCCAGAATGCGGAGCTGTCTACCTGAAAAACGCGTTCTGTGGCATTTTTCATAAATTTGAGCCCGAGCGGGAGCGTCAGAAGCAGAAGAATCGAGATGAGCAGCAGGCTTTCATCACGGAGTGAATAATAGGTAATGCTGGGATCGTAAAATAGACGGCTTTCCAGAAAGAAACAGATGCCGCGGACCGTGACAAAATAATTCAGGATGAAGTCTCCCAGAAACAGAAGTTTCCAGAAATTAGCCTTCACACATAAAAAATAGATCGCCAGGGAAACGAGGGCAAATACCGTGTCGGTGACGCGGGTCGGTTTACCGTGGCTGATCAGGTAGGTATACAGGGAGGACTGGAGCAGCTGACCGATAAAAATGAACAGAATCAGGATTTTGATCGGAAATCGCAGCTGCTTTTTAAATGGCAGAATCGATAAAATAAAAAAAGGAATGGAATAGACTGTTTCACAGAGAAATGCCTTGCCAAACACAGACCAGTTCATAGAGTACCTCCCTTCCGCAATGTGTCAAATAAGTAGGTTGCAAATGCTTCTTTTGTCTCTTTTTTCTTCCGGCGGCTGCAGAAAAAGCAGCTGCCGTTTTTCAGATGGACAGAACCGTCCTCGTCCACCGAGGCAACCTGTGAAAAATTGATAAGCAGCCCGCGTCCGCTCATGTAAAAACGTCTGCCCTTCGGGAGCAGTGCCATCAGCTCCGAAAAAGAAATCCGTGTGGCGGTGTCACCGGAACTGGTGTGGATGATCAGCCGGTGGTTCTGCGTCTCCGCATACAGAAAATCATCAAGCAGAATCCGTTGCGTGGATGCCTGTCCCCGTCCGAGCGCCGCCTGAATTTCGATGTAGGCAGGCGCGGCGAGAAATGTCCGGATCTCATCGAGACACCAGGCAAGCGCCTTTTCCTCAACCGGTTTTAAGAGATAATCAAGCGGATGGGCACGGTAGCCCTGCAGCGAATAATCGCGTTCCGATGTGGTGAAAACGATCGGGAGACGTTGCGCGCTCTTGCGAAGCTCCAGCGCCGTGTCAATGCCATTGCGCCCGTTCCGGTCCAGCATAATATCCATAAAAACCGCATTAAAAAGTCCCGGACGGAACGCTTCCAGAAACGCCTCGCCGCTCTCGTAGCAGTCAAAGTGCGCCGTTTCCCCATGCTTCTCCAAGTTCTCCTGTATCAAATGAATCAGATGATTCTGATCTATCTTCAAATCTTCAACAATCGCAAAATGCATCAAAGCTCAACCGCCTCCTTTATTCAAAACCGTGACCATTTAGGTCGAGGTTTGACCGTTTGCGTCGATGTGGTTTTCAGTAAATCGCTCATTTGGTATGTTTATAGTATAAAAGTTATGACCCGAAATGTAAATGAAATATCGTTACAGAAAAATCAAAGTAGCTGTGTGTGAAATGTAACAAATCAAAAAAGGCAGGTGGGATATGGTACGGGTAGTGATATATGGAGAAAAACCGGCCGACATTGAAGGTCTGGAAAAAATGCTGTGTGAAATTTTGACTGAAAACCGCAGATGGCCGATGATTCACACGTATATCAGCGATCTGGACGCATATCTGCACTTTGTAAAGGGGAATCCTTACCTCATTATGCTGGCGTCCGTGCAGGGCAGACAGGGAGCGGAAATCGTAGAAAAAATCCGGGAAAACAACCCGGCGGCGTCCTTGATCTGGCTTTCCGACCGGGACAATGCCCTTGCATCCTGGCGGCTTCATGTGACTGCATTCGGGATATTTCCGACGAAAAAAGAAGAATTAGAAGAACTTCTGGCGGCGTGCAGCGAAAGCCTGCTGGATCGGAAGAAAAAGTATTTTGTTTAGGTGGAAAACAGACTGAAATAGACAAATTTGTTCAGAATAGATGGAGGGAAAACAGCATGAAAAAGAAATATAAGCGTGCCCTGGCAGCGGCGCTGGCGGCGGTAATGATATGGAATACGTGTGACTGGCACCCGCAGGTGCTGGCAGGCAGTTCGGTGCAGTATATCGAGGAAGTGAAGGAGCTTTCGGATGAAATCCTGCATCAGGAGGTTCCGTATGGAACGAAATATAAGGATCTGGAGCTGCCGGGCAAGCTGAAAGTGCGGGTTTTGGCAGAAGAAGCATCGGATGAAGAAGACGGTGCAGAAGATAAAGACGGTGCGGAAAAGATTGCTACGCCGTCGGAGCTTCAAAGCGGAGACGGTGAAGTGGAAACAGAAAAAAAGTCTCAGACACTTTCTTCATCTGAAACAGATGGTACAGTTCGGAAAGCGTCCCCATCTGAGGCAGATGTTACAGAAAAATCGGAAATAGGGGGGTGGATGACACTGAGCAGAAAGCATCCCCATCCGATGCGGACGGGACGAAAACCGATAAAAACTGGAAGGAAGTCAAGGTCCGCTGGGTGCTGGATGAGACATTCAGTGAGAAAGATACATACGATGGAAAAACACCGGGTATCTATGTGTTTGATGCGGAATTGAAAAGCAGCCGCTATGAACTGGATACCGGCTTTTTGCCGCGCATCGAGGTGACGGTGCTGCCGGAGGAAAAAGGTCTGGCAATCATCGGATTTTCGGAGTTAGATGAGGCAGTTGCGGTGCAGAAGCTCCCTCTGGGTGCCAAAGAAAGAGATATCCTCCTGCCGGATACTCTGGAGGTTGAGGTGGAAGAGGCGGATGAAACGCTGGCGGAAGACAGCCAGAACGTGCATCTGGTGGAAGCAGTAGATAAGGGCACAGAGAAAGATACAGATGCGGAAACGGCAGTCTGGCAGATCTCCGGCATAACCTGGAAACTGGACGAAGAGCAGAGTGACCTCCCGGAGTTTCACGGCGGCATTTCCGAAAAAGACTATTTCGAGGAATTTGACGAAAACGGAGAGCCTATCGAAACCTCCGATAAGACTTGGAATGGCTATTATGAGGCAAACCAGGACTACAACGGCTGTGCCTATGTCTACACACCGGTTCTGCCGGAGGAATATTCACTGGGAGAGGAAGCAGAGCTTCCGGAAATCTGCGTTCTCGTAGGAGAGATGCAGCTGATGACTCTGGCAGGCGGGGAGTATAATCTGAATAATGAGCCGCTACTCATTAATAGTGATAAAAAAGATGAGTTTAACGGAAAAACCATAACCGGCAACTATTGCCCGAGTACCCGACCGGATAATTCTCAATACATCAAGGGCGGTATCACAATTGATAATGTTACGGTCGATTTGACCATTAAAAATGTAACGATCCAATCTGATGGAGTCAGGGGATGGAATCTGGCCGGTATTTACCTGAAAGGCAATGCCCAGCTGAATCTGACCTTAGAAGGAACCAATACACTTGTGGGACTGGATGAGGGAGCCGGAATTGAGGTGGGAAAAGGAGCAAAACTGGTTATTACGGAGAATAGTACCGGAAGCCTGAAGGCAGTGGGAGGTGCCTATGGGGCCGCCGGTATCGGAGGAAAAGGAACAGCAAGTGACGAAGGTGCAGATAAGAACTGTAGGACAGGAACGATTATAATCAAGGGCGGAAGCATTACAGCTGAAGGTGGAGCTTATCAGATTCCCAAAACGCAGGATTATTATGGAGGAGCCGGAATCGGAACCGGTCGCTATGGAATCGGCGGAACCATTAAAATACTGGGTGGAACGATAACCGCAGAAGGAGGAAAGCAGACAGGAGCCGGAATCGGAGGCGGAATGAGTGGAAGGGTAGACACGATCGTGATCGGCGGGACGAAAGGCGAAGCTCCCGATATAACCGTATCTTCTTATAAGGATAGTACGAAGGGATACATGGGAGCTGCCATCGGCAGCGGATGGAATGGAGTGAGTGGTTTAATATTATCCTGTGGCGATATCCGGATATTAAGTGGATCTGTGGAGGTAACGGGAGGAAATATTGGTTATGGAGTGTTAAGGCCTCTTAATGGAAATGGCATGGAAGGCGGCAGTATCACTATTTCCGAGGAGGTGCAGTTAGAGCTGCCGGTTGAAAGCTCCATTGCTCCCAGGGGAGAATGTATCTACGGGAAAAAAACATTCCGGATCACCGCGTATGATAACCAGCTAGCTGATGGAACCTATCAGGCTGACATATCCCTGTATCGGGAGGATGATACAAAAAGAACAACTCCGGTTTATAAAACAAGCACTCAGATGACTGTCTCAGAATTCAGGGGAACGATACCGGATATAATCCGGTGGATGGGCTATTCCGGGAATATGCAGATGGTTGTAGATCTGAAGTCTTCCAGTGGCGGGGCAGGTAAGACGATGGAGGGAAGTGTTGTTCTAAACAAAGGAAAGGATGAAACCATCTCCGTCACGCTGGGAAAAGCCGCTTACCAGAAGACAATGGATCTGACCATCCATGATGGTCGTTTGAGGGACGATAAGAATTATACACTGACGGCTCGGATCGGGGAAGAAGCAAGTGAAGGCGGCGCTGCACCGGATGTAGTAACCTATTTATCTCAAAAAGCTTCCGGTTATCAGATAAAGACTGGTAAAGTCAGCTGGTATACGCCTCTGTCCGGAGTGGTTCCGGTATCGGTTCAGGTACAGGAAGAAGGAGGGGAAGGAGAAAGTAATAGCTTTACAGTAACAGGAACCCTCACGATGAACTCAGAGGAGGAAAAGAATCTTTCTCTCACCATCGGAGAACCCCTGTATCCTGTCCGGTTCCACTTCTACTCATCCATGGTGCAGGCGGCAGAGAATGTATCCCTGACAGCCGGACGGCTGACTGGAGCTGCTTCAGAAGCTCTGGTGGAATTAAGGCAGAATGAAGGTCAGTTTGCCTTTGACGGGAAGCTGACAATCGATGCAGCAGCAGGCAATCATGCATATGCTCTGGCATATATTCCGGCCGGAAATTACCAGTTTGTGATAAATACAGGTATTGCAGGTTTAGGCAGCTCCGGCGGAAGATTTACTCTGGACAACAAAACGGTAAAGGCAGAGGCTGCCGGAACGGATATTATTGTATTAAATGCGGCAGAGACGCTGGAGGGAGAATTGGATCTTTCCCTTGGAGATATATCTTTTTACGTGGATAATGGTCAGTTGGCGATTTCCTATTCTAAAAAAGCAGCCGATTCTGATCAGGTGGTTAGTGAGAAGTTAATAAACCAGTCCTATGCTAAATGCTATCGGATCACTTCATCTGGGAATAATGTGAAGAATTATCATCTTTCCGTGAATACACCAGCTTCCAGTGAACTAAAGCTCGTATTAAATAACCTTACGATTACACCGGCACAGGCTATCGTACCGATTCAGATAAACGGAGCGTCCCAGGTGATCACCTATCTGGAAGGGGAAAACATGATTTCGATTAATAAATCAGAGAAGTTTTCTTCACCTGCCGGCATTAGTGTAGCGAAAGGTGCAAAGCTTACGATTGACAAGGAACCGGAACGGCAGGGCTCCATAGAGGTGCTCAATAAGACAAATGTAAACAAGACTGGTGCAGCAATTGGAGGAAATGGAGGGGAGGATGCAGGAACCATTCACATCAAGGGGGGAACTGTAATTGCAACTTCCGCTTCTAACGGAGCGGCTATCGGTGCTTCGGCAAGTAAAAGTGTAAAAGAAATACAGATTAGCGGAGGAGATGTAACTGCAAAAAGTAGTGGTGGTGCCGGAATCGGAACAGGAAGTGCTAATGGCCAGAAAAGAACCGGTAAAATCGTGATAGAAGGCGGAACGGTGAATGCAAGCTCGTGGACCGGTGCCGGAATTGGAAGCGGTATTGGATATGCTCCTGGAAACTTAGCGATAACTGCTGAGATTGAGATTCATGGCGGAATGATTACAGCCTATTCTGAACAGGGAGCCTGCATCGGAAGTGGTAAAGACAGTTCATCGAAGGTGCTGATTGACGGCGGCACCATATGTCTGGATAAAAAAACGACAGGGTATAGGAATGTAGCACATATTGGGATGGGAGAAAGTAGTAATACACAGGTACAAACTGATGTGACGATTACGGGTGGAACGATCTGTTTGAAGGAGGCGGATAAATATATACCGCGACCAATCATTTATGGCTGGGAGCAGGTAGGCCAAACGTGGCAGAAGAATAATACAATAAAAGATGGGAACGGTACCCCGGTTTATTACACCACAGCGGATCTGACCGGTATCTATGAGAATAATACACTGGTTGAAAAAGCAGATATTGAAGGAAGCTCCTACGGCTTTAAGGATGTCCGGACAGATTCCAACGGAAAGCTCTATATGTACCTTCCGGCTTCGGAGGCAGTGAAAGCCTCCTTTGGCGGTGTGGAATTTACCGGAAAGGTTGAGGCAGGCAAGGATGAGAATGTATTAGAGCGTGAACTGACTTCTGTTGATTATGGAAAGGAAGTATTGAAAAACAATTTACAGAGCGCAGTGGAATTTGCACAGTCAAAAGATGCGTCATCCTGGACGGAAATTCCGGTAAATGGTGCGGTATCGTTGACAGAGATTCTGGATAGCCAGCCAGAAGGTACAAATGAGATTTCCCTGTATGTCCGTAAGAAAGCGGACACTTCCGGCGCTGCAACCGAGATAAAGATTCCGGCAAGACCGCCAAAACCGGCTCAGATAACAGATGTAACGAAAGGTAGCTACTCTATCAAGGTAAATGGACAGTTCGATTCCAGTTACGAGTACGGAATTGCCGAATCTGAGTCTGGTGAGCCTGAGTGGTGGACGACGAAGACGTTTACGTCGCCGAAGCCGGCTAACACGTATTACGTAACCCTTCGTGTGAAAGCAACAGACAGCAGTTTTGCATCGAAGCCAGCTGATCGTTTGGAGGTGACAACACCGGATGCATTACTGATCGACGGTCCCGCTGGCGCTGTATCCTTTGAAGCGAAGGGAACCTATGGACAGACGCTTGCTCAGATTCAAGTACGGCTGGCAGAGAAATTTAAGGTTGTTAATTATGGTAGAACGGAGGTTTCTGGAAATTGGCACTTCATTGAAAGGCAGGGCGGAATGTCTGCTTCCTCCATTTATCCGGAGGTAAAGGGAAGCACTGCATATCAGGTCGAATTTATACCTGATAAAGCATCGGAAGGGCAGTATGGAGAACCTTTGACCCAGAGTGTGACTCCGGAGATATCTCCGAAAGAGTTGAAGGCAGTTCTTAAGACACCTATTGTAAAAAATTATGACGGAAGTACCGATATCGCATTAGAGGCGACGGTGGAGATAAAAACTCCGGGTCAGAGCACAGGTCAGAGCTATACCATCCGCGGTCTGAAAGGAAGCTTTGAAGATGCCAATGCCGGAACCGGTAAGACGGTAACCATTGATTCTTCAGAGGCAAAGGTTGAGACGGGTGAGAGTGGAGTGAATCTGCAGAATTACCTTATCACATATCCACCTCAGACCGGAACGATCCGTCCGAAACAGGGTTCGGTTTCAATCGACCAGAAAGCATGGATCGGAGAAAAAACCTATGGAGACGACAGCTTTCCGCTGACAGGTGTGAAGATAGTGGGAGATGGAGTTCTGAACTATACAAGCTCTGATGAAAAGGTTCTCACCGTGGACGCACAGGGACAGGTGACCATCAAAGGAACCGGTTCTGCAAAGGTAAGCATCACCATGGCAGAGGGAACGAATTATCTCGGTACAAGCACACCGGCAGAGGGAACCATAACCATTGAAAAAGGAACCCCCACTCTTACCTTAACGGCTGTGAACCGGACGACCGGAGTGCAGCTTTTGGAAGGAATTCTCGGAACAGAGAAAGAAGATTTCGACATCATTGCCAGAGTGCAGGGCGTTTACCAGGACAAGCTGCAGGGTTATGTTCATTTCTATGATAATGAAAATCCGGATGCAGATATAGTTTCGGTAGAGGAAGATGGAACCGCTGTACTCAAGTGGGCGAAGCCGGGAGAATCATTTGTAGGCACCCACACAATCAAAGCCGAGTTTGATTTTGGTGAATTTGATACGTGGGAATCCAGATACAACACACCGACTCCGACATCCCTTACATTTGAAATCAGTAAGGCAGCTCCACCGGCAGAGGATAAGCCAGATGACTCCGATAAGCCGGATAACTCCGACAAGCCAGACCAATCAGGCAGCCAGAGCGCTTCCTCCGGACGTGACAAGTCTTCCGGCAGCGGAGCGACCAGGCAGGATCCGGTGAAGGGAAGAATCAACAGCAGCATAGGTATTCTCACGGGAACTGTCAACAGTACGGCCAATGACGGAAAGAGTCACTGGATGCAGGATGAACATGGATGGTGGCTGCGCTTCGCAGACAGCAGCTACCCGAAGGCAGAAAAACGCGGTACAAATGGCATTGCATATGCATGGGAGCAGGTAAACGGCAACTGGTGGGCGTTCGATGAAAGCGGCTATATCAAGACCGGCTGGATGCGCGACGAAGACTATGGCGGCTGGTTCTACCTCGATCCGGAACACGGCATGCAGACCGGCTGGGTCCTGATTGACGGCAAATGGCACTATTTCCACCCGACCTCAGACGGAAGAAAAGGCATCCTGTATGTCGGACGTCTGACACCGGACGGCTACTATGTAGATGAAAATGGTGTGTGGGATGGGAAAGACAGACAGTAAAAAGAACATTTAGGTCGAAGTTTGATTGATTGCGGCTTCTATCTAAATACCTTATGAAGCCGAGTCAAAATGAAATTCCAATGTGTTTACAGCTGTATTCATGAAAAAATATAATGAGCGCAGGAGAAAAGAATGCGGCTGCGAAGCAGACATATTCTTTTCTTGCGCCATTAACGAACGAACAGCCATGCGAAGCAGGGCGGTAGAGCGCGATAGCGCGGGTTCGTGAGTGGACGGGTGAGAATACGTATGATATAATGAACCCTGGGGGATCATAATCTGATTCACAAGGGGAAAACAAACCGACACAGGAGGGGGAACACATGAAGAATTTCTACACCGAAGAACAGTGGAATGAGATTCTGAAACAGCAGGAATCCGTACTTTGCTACGACACATTTACCCGGAAACAGGCGCTTGAGCTGGGGCTTTTGATTGCAGAGGTCACGGAGAAAAAATATCACGGTTCGGTCGCTGTCCGCATCGTGGAGGACGAGACGACCGTCTTTGCCTACAAGATGGAGGGCGCGACGCTGGAAGCAGACTGGTGGATGACCAACAAGCTGGCAGCATCGCGGCTCACGGGGATGAGCTCGCTGCGGGCGCTGACGGCATCGAGAGCCGGAGAACTGGAAGCATCTTGGAAAGTGCGCGAGGAGAACTTCTTCGTGTGCGGCGGCTGCATTCCGGTTTTCATGAGAGATGGAAGCCGTCCTTTTGCCTATGTGATGGTATCCGGCATGGAACACTGGGACGATCATCAGGTGATCGCGGATGCGATGGCGAAACAGCTGGGAGTTGAGATTCCGGAGATTCGGAAAGAGCAGCCATAAAACGATTGACTTGTAAAAACAAAGACGTTTGCAGAAATGGAAGGTAGATGAGCTATCTGCATTTTTGCAGGCGTCTTTTGTGGTTTTACTGTGCCGTATGGCGATGAATTATCCGTTATTTTGTATGGCGCACTTCCCCACCTGGTGGTATAATTCAAGTATTATAAAATTTGATATGAAAAGAATATTTGCAATGACTCAGATGGTTTTTGCACAGCAAAGAAGCATCTGAGAGATCCAGAGAATGTGAGGGATGTGGATGAGTAAAAAAGAGGTACGTCAGGCGGCTGCGGAACTGACCGAGCGCCTTTGTGAAAAAGACTTTTTAGACCGGTCGGGGCTGAGCCGGAAAAATGTCATGATGCTCATGAACAAGGATCACTGGGAGGAACAGTTTGCCCATATTTTCCCGATTAAAAAACGGATTTCCTGCAGGGCGGTTTACGAAATCTGCGAGGAACCGTTAAGCCTTTTAGGGCATGAGCCGGAAGAGGGCTGGATGAAGTTTACCTACCAGTATGTGTGCCATATTCTCTACCCGGATGCGGAGTTTAAGAAGAAAAATGCTGCTTTTTCCGCCGGTGCGGAGTTCTATCTGGCAGTGCTTCAGTTCGTGTTTGACCGCGAGCGGGCGGTGCTTCCGTACAAACCGATGGAGGACTTTGCATTTTTGGGTGATGAGGAAGCTTCAAGCTTTGAGTGCGCGGCAGAATACAGCCGTTTCAAGAAGTTTTTCGCACAGGAATACATCTATGAGATGATGCGCCTCAATGCGGAGGTGACGCCGTTTCGGACGCTGGAACACATCGCGGGTGTGCATTATGTCGCGATGACGGTGGCACGCGGGCTTTATGCGGCGGGAGTTCCGATCGATCTGACGCTGACCTCGGGCGCGGCTGCGGGACATGATCTCGGCAAATTCGGCTGCAAGCCGAATGAGCGGGTTCCGTATCTTCATTACTATTATACAAACCAGTGGTTTAACAACCATTCGATGGAATACATCGGTCATATCGCGGCGAACCATTCGACCTGGGATCTGGAACCGGAAAACCTGTCGGTTGAATCCCTGGTGCTGATCTATGCCGATTTCCGTGTAAAACAGAGCCGCGGCGACGACGGGCGTGAGATTACCTACATTTCCAATCTGGATGAGGCGTTCAACGTCATCCTCTCGAAACTCGACAACGTGGACGAGGTCAAATTAAACCGTTACCGCTTTGTTTATTCCAAACTGCATGATTTTGAGGATTATATGCGGTCTCTCGGTGTGGATGTGGATTTGAATGGACACCCGAAAAAGCCGGAGGTGCTGCCGGATATTTCCCTTCGGAATGCAGAGCAGACGGTGCAGTCCCTCGTTTTCATGGGTATCGAGCATAATATCCGCGTTATGCATCAGATGGGGGCGGAACGCCAGTTTGGCAATCTCCTCGAGGCGGCGCGCAGCGAGAAGGATTGGAAGAGTGTCCGCGCGTACTTAAACATTTTCCGTGAATATTTTACATACACAAACGACAAACAGAAAGAGCAGACGCTGGGCTTTTTATATGAGCTTCTGATGCACCGTGAGGGCGACATCCGCGCGCAGGCGGCGAGGCTGATCGGACACGTGATCGCGCAGTTCAACGCCGGTTACCGCAAGGAGCGCCCGGCGGGCATGCCGGATATTGCCGAGGAGCGCGTGATGGAGATCTGGAAGCAATATCTGGAAATGATCATCCGACCGGATCATAAGCTGATGCTGCAGCAGAAAAGGCGCATCCGTTATCACCTGAAAAATGTGCTGGCATCGGTGGTTGATCATGCGACGCCGGGTGATCTGCGGGAATTTCTGGAGGCATTTCTGGTTTGGTATGACCGGGCGGAGGAGCTGGATCCGGGCGAGGCATTTTCCCTGCTGGATACGGTGCATTTCATGCCGTTTGATAAACTGAGCGAAGAGGAACTGGGGAAAATCGCAAAATTTGCCCTGATTGAGTCGCAGAGCGGGGAACCGGATGTGCGGATCGCATCGTGGCGCGCGTTCAAGCTTCTGACGGCGTACCAGCCGGATCATCCGTGCTGTGCCGAGATCGGCGTGTGCGTGAGGGCGGCGCAGGTTGAGGACAATATCACGATGACCTTCCTCAAATACCGCGTGTTAAGTAACCTCGGAGAGGACACGGCGAGAGAACAGGAACTTTTGTATGACCGCGATGTTGTCTCTGATATTTTCCTGGATAACCTCAAAACAGCGACGCCGTGGGTCATCAAGTCGGCCAATATCAAGCTGCTCGTCGATCAGATCGCCCATGGCAAACAGGAACATATGCTGCATATCGCAGCGCATCTCTCAAACCTTGTAAAAGTCAGCGAGCACGTGATCGTGCGCCATGATGCCGGAACCGCCCTGCTTCGCATCATCGGGCTTCTGACACCGGATCAGAGAAATGAGATCGTGGTCGAGCTGATGAAGGGGCTGGAAGTCGGTGAGTACGAATTTTCCAAATATATTCCGCAGTATCTGGGGCAGGCGGCGCTGTGGCTGCCGCCGGAACAGCTGGAGGAGATCGTTTCCTACCTGCATGGCATGATGGCAAATGCAAACGACCAGATAGTCTCGGTTGCGCTTGATACGGTCGGCGTGCTGCTGGAACGGTATTCGTGCTACCCAGAGCGCTTTGCGGAGGAAAAAGAGGTATGCGAGGAACGGCGCGGACGTCTGCTTGGCATCCTGCTCAGCGGTCTGGCGAATTACCGCGAGTCGGTGCGTCAGGAGGCGATGCTGGTGCTGGGGCAGACCGTCTTCGGCTCATCCTGGATGGAGTGCCGGGAGAAAAAAGAGCTGTTCGCCCTGTCCTTCCGCAAGATGCTGTTCTTATTCAATGAAAATAAGGGAAATGAGCTGACGGCATTTTATCGTGCGGCGTCCCTTTCTAATATTTACCGGTTCATCACGCAGTACCATATGACCGAGGGCAATTTAGAGATCAAAGAGCGGAACCAGGTGGCATTCTTCCCGGGCACATTTGATCCGTTTACGCTGTCGCACAAAGAGATTGTCCGCGAGATCCGCGACCTCGGCTATGAGGTATTTCTGGCGGTCGATGAATTTTCCTGGTCGAAAAAGGCGCAGCCGCATCTGATCCGCCGTCAGATCGTGAGCATGTCGGTGGCGGATGAGTTCCATGTGAACCTGTTCCCGGATGATATTCCGGTCAATATCGCCAATCCGGCGGATCTGAAACGCCTGAGAGAGGTGTTTTCCGGAAAAGAGCTGTATATCGTGGTCGGCAGCGATGTCATTGCCAATGCCTCTTCTTATAAGAAGAAACCGGTCAAAAATTCGATTCATTCGATGAACCACATCGCGTTCCGCCGCGTGGGTGATGTCAAGGCGGACAATAAATACAACCGTCAGATGATGGATCAGATCAGCGGCAAGGTTGTGGAGCTGGAGCTTCCGGAGCATCTGGAGGACATCAGTTCGACGAGAATCCGTGAAAATATCGATCTGAACCGCGATATTTCGAATCTGATTGACCCGTCTGTGCAGGAATATATCTATTACAATGGTCTGTATCTGCGGGAGCCGGAATATAAACCATATATCCGCGCGCGTGCGATCTCCTATGAGGAGGTGGAGATGCCGGATGAAATGCTTCTGGCGGAAATTTCGAATTTCGTTCTGCGGGACGAAGAAGATCGGGAGGACCTGTTAAATTCGATGAAGGAGTCGGGCGACCGGCTGCTGCTTCTTAGGAATACCGTGCAGGAAAACCGGCTGGTCGGCGTGGCACGGCTTCGCTATCTGGCGCCGGATGAGCTGTTTGCCGTCCTGGGACAGGTCAGTCTGGCAGATCAGGTGCGCCGCCATACCTACGGTGAGATTCTTCTGATTTCGGGTATCTATGTCGAGCGCGATCCGATGATCTACGACGCGGAACAGCTGCTTTTAACCGAGGCGATCGCACGGTCCTTTGAGTATAAATGCGGCTATGCACTTTTCTTCCCGGCAGACGGTTACTGCCCGGAGCGCGTGCTGTCGGCGGTGGTCCGCCAGGGCTTTGTGAAGGCGCCGGAATCCCCGGAAGACGCGCCGCTCTATCTGGTCGATATGCATGCGCCGCTTGTATTAGTGCAGAATCTGGAAACAACGTTAAAAGAACCATTTTCCAGCAATCCGCGCGTTCTGGATGCGATCTACAAGGCGCATCGGGAATTGCAGATGGCGATGACGCGCTTCTATCCGGGACAGCTGGTTCTTTCGATGTCTGCGAGCGTGATTTACCATCGTCTGGTGGAACGGATCACGGCGTTAAATGGTGTGCCGCGTGACCCAGTGACGCCGAGACGCCTCGGCGGGGCGATGTGCGTGCCGTTCGGCAAGATCCTGCGTGGAAAAGTTATTCCGAATACGGTGACGAAGACGCTGCATACAGATAAAGTGTACGATCCGGAGCTGAAAGAGAAGTCGATCGAAGCATTCCCGTACTATTCGCCGCTGCGAAGCCAGATCAAGGCTATCAAGTCCTTTGACCGCCCGGTGATTCTGGTGGATGATCTGCTGCATCACGGCGGACGTTTCGAGGCATTGGAACCGATGCTGCGCGAAGAGGGCGTGGAAATCAAAAAATTGGTGTTAGGTATGATTTCAGGCTACGGACGCGACACGATGGCGACGAAGGGCGTGCCGGTAGACAGTATTTATTATATTCCGAATCTGCGGAACTGGTTTGTTGAGTCCACACTGTACCCGTTCATCGGAGGCGATACGGTGCGCCGCGATACAGTGAAGGTGGCGGGACTGACGCCGTCGATCAATATGATCCTGCCGTATGCCGCACCGCCGGTACAGGGAAGTACGCCGGAAGCCGCGTTTGAGTTCTCCGCGTGCTGCATCCGCAACGCGCGCAACATTCTTCTGGTGCTCGAATCCGAGTACCGGGCGCTGTTTGCGAGAAACCTGACCTTAAGCCGCTTGTCTGAAGCGGTCATCCTGCCGCTCTGCCCGGATAAAGGCGAGTGCGTCAGCTACGATCCGAATCTGGCAGCGTCGGTGTATCTGGAAAATGATTTGGAGATGCTGTATCGGACGCGGAAGTGAGAAATTTGTGGAAGCACAAGGATAATTACTGGAATAGAAAAATAATATCATATAAGATATCAAAAAGAGCAGGGGGTATACAATATGTACTATTATAAAATTGGAGATAAAATCTGTTGTTCCTTCAATGGAAATTTATCATACGAAAAGGCAGAAATGCCGCACCCGGGCACGCCGCTCACATTCTTATTCGAGCGCGAGCCGGGAACCGGAAGAGATTCTTTTAAGGTAAACTCGCCGCTGCTTTTATTCCAGGAGGCAGAGAATGTTTCCTGGCTGAGCAGCCGGAAGCTGGAGGTGCAGGCGGCAAACAAGAATTGTGAGCTTGACGAGGCAGTCAAAGCCGCGATCGCTCAGGGCGTGATGCGCGCAGTCAACCGCCAGCATCCGGATTTTGAGGCTATTTTGGCAGAAAAACCGCAGAAAACGAAGAAAAGAGTCCATGTTCTGGCGATCGGCGATGTCGGAAGTACGCTGTTGACCGGGCTTCATCTTCTGGGCGGCGACTGCATCAGTTCGATCGGCATCTGTGATATTTCCGATAAAGTGACCGCACGCTGGGAATTTGAGGAAAACCAGATCGCGTATCCGTGGGCATATGACGCGCTGCCGGAGGTCGATGTGGTAAAACCGGAAGACCTCTTCAAATGCGATGTGTTTGTATTTGTTGCTTCCAAGGGAATCCCGCCGGTTGGTTCCGGTGTCAAGGATGTGCGGATGTACCAGTTTGAAAACAACTCCAAGATCGTTGCCCAGTATGCAAGACAGGCGAGAACCGAGCATTTCAAAGGCTTATTTGCCGTTGTCTCCGATCCGGTTGACCCGCTGGCAAAGACGGCATGGCTGGAGAGCAACAAGGACGAAAACGGCATCCTTGATTTAAAGGGACTCCGCCCGGAACAGGTACAGGGCTTCGGACTCGGCGTTATGAATGCGCGCGCGGCTTATTATGCGAAGCGCGACGGGCGGTTTTCACAGTTTTTGACTGAGGGGCGTTCCTTCGGACCGCATGGACAGGATCTCGTCATCGCAGATTCCATTGCAAATTACAACGATGCGCTTTCAAAAGAACTGACCCAGCTGACGGTAACGGCAAACCTGCATATGCGTGCGATCGGTTTCAAGCCCTTTATCGCACCGGCATATTCCTCCGGCGCGATCTCCCTGATTCTGATGATGCGCGGCGAATGGCACTGCGGTTCCGTATTCATGGGCGGCATCTTCATGGGCGTGAAAAACCGTTATACTGAATACGGTCTGGAAACAGAAATCCTGCCACTGCCGGATGCGCTGTATGAGCGGATTGTGACGGCGGAGGAAAATCTGAAAAAGATTGTGTGATTGATGAGTCTTATCGCAGGAAGGAAGCGAAAATAAATGATTCATTCAAATTCAGAAGGAGATATTTATATAGAAGAAATGCCTCTCCTCCTCGTTCATCTGCGCGAGGAGGAAAAAGGCGCGGATGCGCGCCTTTCTGAGGTGTTATCCTATGCGCTGGACGGCTACGCCTACGAGACAGCGGCGGAAATCAGTGCTTTTGAAGATTATGTAAACCGATGGAGGCGCCTGGAGAAGACACAGAATCGAAAAAATCCAGTCCAGGGACGTATCCTGTTTGCCGTGCCGCTTGGCACATCTGGCATCAACCTGGAGCTTTACCGTCTGATTCGTTTCCTGCGGGAACATCCGGATTTTCTGAACGGTTTTGTCGGCGGACTTTTGGTGGACAGTGAAAATGACCTCTATTCCAAATCGGCGGCGAAGGATCTGGTATTTGCCGCTAACTGTGCGGGCTGCGCGTTCGTGGGACGCCCGCTCGTCGAGGGCACGCGGACACTTTCCAATTACACGATCGTTTCCAATAATCTTGGAACCGATCTGATGGGGGCATACCGCGAGAGCGCGGCGGGGCTGGTCAAAGAAGTACTGGGAACGGATTGCGTCAGGAAAAAATGTCCGAAAGTATTGGTATTGCACGCGTCAAGCCACAAGACCTCCAACACCTACGCGATCTGGAACCGGGTGAAAGAACAGCTCCCGGAGATGGAGATCCGGGAGATAGGGCTTCGAAACGGTACGCTTTCCGACTGCGCCGGATGCCCGTACAAGATGTGCCTGCATTTTGGCGAGCAGGGAAGCTGCTTCTACGGTGGAGTGATGGTCGAGGACGTCTATCCGGCAGTCCGCGAGGCGGATGCGATCGTGATGCTCTGTCCAAACTACAACGATGCGCTGTCGGCAAACCTGACTGCGTTCATCAACCGCCTGACTTCGCTGTTCCGGACGACGCGGTTTTATGACAAAGCGCTGTTTGCGGTGGTTGTGTCGGGCTATTCCGGAAGCGATATCGTGGCGGAACAGCTTATCGCGGCGTTAAATATGAACAAAACCTTCTATCTGCCGGGGCAGTTTGCGATGATGGAGACGGCAAACAATGCCGGGGCAGCGATGCAGCTGCCGGGGATTGAGGAACGGATGAATGCGTTTGCGGAGAGAATCCGGGAGACGCTATTATATAGGTAAAGAGGCGTTATAAGCAGGGCAGCGTCACTGGGAGAGTTTGTAACTGTTCACAGGTAGGAATTTTTTGAACTGAAAATTCCGTACGATACAGTTCCGGCAGCAGATTTTGCCGATTTGGAATGCGTAGCATCGGCAAAATCCCGTTGCTGGGCACACGTGTGTGAACAGTAACGAGAGTTTCACATCTGCTATAAAATTCTTTACAGATTTCATGAAACTAAGTATACTATATAAATATGCAAAAACTGTTTTACTCAGGCTAAAAGCTATGTGAAATTGTACTATTTAAAGAGGGAGAAAGGCAGAAATGAAATCCTGGAGACGAACATTAGCGATAGGCTTTATCATAGCGATAACTTCGCAGCTTTATTGGAACGTATTTGTCAACAATTTCCGTGTGTCAGCGTCGGTTATCCTGCTTCCGGTGCTGATTATGACAGTCGGAAGCCAGATTCACACGATGACGATCTGTACGGTGACGTCGATCATTGTTTTTTTATTCCGAATTGTGATATATTATCTGCAGGGAATGCCATCCGAGATGCTGGTACAGCTTGCGATGCCCGGTGCGTTCTTTTATATCGTGTACGGCATGATGTTCAAGCTGCAGATCCGGAATAAACATATCGCGAATCTGGAAAATGTGATTGCGGCGGCATTTTTCTGTGACTTATGCTCGAATATATTCGAAAACTTCCTGGCGGCGCTTCTTAAAAACAATGCGATGCCGGGACCGGATATAATTCAAAAGCTTTTTATGATCGCTGCAGTCCGCACACTTTTTGTGGCACTGGCACTGATCGGAGAACAGCAGTACCGGCTTCTTCTTACGAAAGCGGATCATGAGAGCCGTTATCAGCGGTTATTTCTTATGACAACGGGACTCAAGACTGAGATTTACCTGATGCATAAGAACACCGAGGAGATCGAGCGCGTCATGAGCAATGCATACAAGCTCTATGAGCAGATTCTGGAAAAGGATCTTCCACGGGAAATGCAGCAGATGGGACTTGAGATAGCGCGGGATGTCCATGAGATCAAGAAAGATTACATCCGCATCATTCAGGGCATTGAGGAGGCGATCGAGGAAGAGTCGAACGAGGAAACGATGAGCCTGCAGGATCTTCTTCGGATTCTGGAATCATCCACCTACCGGACCATGGCGGAGAAAAAGCTGGATATCCGTCTGATGTTTGACTGTCGGGACAATTTTATGACGCAGGAACACTACCAGCTTATGACGATTCTCAAAAATTTGGTAGGAAATGCGGTGGAAGCGATCGAATCGACGAAAAAAAGTGGGATGATCTGGATTCGGGAGTACAAAAAAGATGGTAATTATGTGTTTGAAGTAGCGGACGACGGACCGGGAATTTCAGAAAAACATCTCCCACGGATTTTCAATATGGGATATTCAACGAAGTTTGATGAAAAAACCGGCAATATATATAGAGGCGTCGGGCTCTGCGGTGTGAAAAACGCGGTAGAGGAGCAGTTTGAAGGTAGTATTTCAGTGGATTCGGAAGAGGGAAGAGGAACGAAATTCCATATTGAGATACCGATAGCGAAATTGGAGGAAATAGAGTAAATGGAGATTTATATTGTTGAAGATGATATGTCAGTGATCAGCGTCCTGCAGGATATTATTGAAGATAATGATCTGGGAATCGTCTGCGGAACTTCAGAGGGACAGCCGGCGGATGTGGATGATATCCTGGCAAAGAACCCGGATATGGTTCTGATTGATTTTCTGATGCCGGAAAAGGACGGTGTTCAGGTCATGCGTGAGCTGCGGGAAAGAGGCTGCAAGGCAAAATGCATCATGATTTCCCAGGTGGCGGCGAAAGAATTGATCGGCAAGGCATACGATGCGGGCGTTGAGTTCTTCATCAGCAAGCCAATCAATATCATTGAGGTAAAATCGGTCATCCGCAATGTGGATGAGCAGATCAAGAATGAGAAAACGCTGACGAATATTAAGAAAATGTTCATGGCAGAGATCGCGGATATGCCGAAGGAGAAGAAAAAAGATGACGGTTACGGCAGAAAGGTGCTTTACATTTTAAACCGTCTTGGCATGTCCGGCGAGAAGGGCGGCGACGATATCCTTCGGATCTGCGAGTATCTGCACAACAACGGACGCCCGATCTCCCAGGTCAGCATCGGTCAGCTCTGCGAGCTTTTGAGCGATGCGCCGAAGAACATGGAGCAGCGTGTCCGCCGTGCGATCGCGGTCGGCATGTCGAACCTGGCACATTTGGGGATTGAGGATTTCATGAATGAAACCTTTACTGCATACTCCAGCACCCTGTTCCCATTCGAGGAAATCCGGGCAGAGATGGATCACATCCGCGGTAAACGCCGTTACGGTGGCAAAGTCAGCATCAAAAAGTTCATCGACAGCCTGATGCTGGCGGTAGATCGTGAGGTATAACGGGTAGATTTACAAAACTTTCCAATTTATTTATCATAAGTTAAAAAAATGTTATAAAAATTTTATGTTTTTATGATGGATCTTGTAGTTTTTTGTCGGGGCTACAGTATTATACACCTGCGAGCAAGAAAAAAAAATAGGTTGGAGGTAGTTGTATGAAGACAATCGAGCTTGATATGTATCAGGCAACCGCAGTTGCGGCACTTGTACTGTTACTGGGACGTGTTCTGGTAGCTAAAATTTCTATTCTTCGTCGGTATTGTATTCCGGCACCTGTAGTTGGTGGTTTCCTTTATGCAATCGTTCATACCATCGTAAGAGGCATGGGCATTCTGGAAATTTCCTGCGACATGACACTTAAAAACGTATTCATGGTAGCTTTCTTCTGTAGCGTAGGTTTCACAGCATCCTTCCGTATGCTGAAGAAGGGCGGCGTTCAGACAGTTGTATTCTTGGCTCTGTCAGCTGTTATGGTAATTCTTCAGAACGTTCTGGGTGCTGGTCTGGCAAGCGTATTTGGTCTGGATCCTCGTCTGGGTCTGGCAACCGGTTCCATCCCGATGGTAGGTGGTCACGGTACTGCTGGTTCCTTCGGACCGTTACTTGAGGAATTAGGCGTAGCAAATGCGAGCGTTGTAGCTATCGCTTCCGCTACTTATGGTCTGGTTGCAGGCTGCGTAATCGGTGGTCCTATTGCAACTGCTAAGATCCGTAAGTACAAACTGTCCGCAGTTGCTGAGGCAGCTACTAAGACTGAGACTGTAGAGACAGATGAGACTGGTGCAATCGATTCCGCTAGAATCCTTGACGGTCTTCTGTACTTAATCGTTGCTATCGGTGCTGGTACTATCGTATCCATGTTCCTTGGCAAGTTTATGACATTCCCGTTCTACATCGGCGCAATGTTAGTTGGTGCTATCATCCGTAACATCATGGATGTTCAGAACAAAGAGATCCCGATGGAAGAGATCAGCACACTGGGCGGTGCTTCCCTTTCCGTATTCCTGGGTCTGGCTATGATCGATATGAAGCTGTGGCAGTTAGCTGAGCTGGCTGTACCGATGGTAGTTATGCTTCTTGCACAGACAGTACTTATGTTCTTCTATGCAAACTTCGTTGTATTCAACGTACTTGGCAAATCCTACGATGCTGCTGTTATGACCAGTGGTTTCTGTGGATTCGGTATGGGTGCTACCCCGAACGCTATGGCAAACATGCAGGCAATCACCGGCGTATATGGTCCGGCTCCGACTGCATTCATGGTTGTTCCGCTGGTAGGTTCCTTATTCATCGACTTTGTAAACGCAACTATCCTGACAGGATTCATCAGCTTCCTGGGCTAATAGATGCGAATTTCAAGAGGTCTGCTTTTCAGCAGGCCTCTTTTTTTGCGTAATAGGAAATTCCTTGGAATTTTCTATCACACAAAAAGGAACGAATGTGCCAATGATACGTACTCGCGCGAAGATGCAGGTTGTCGCAAGCGACCGCGCGAGACGCCCGAATGTGCCAGGACACATTCGTTGTCCATCTCCGAGTTATAATCAGGAACAATATAACTCCATAAGCAAATAATAATAACATCTATAACACTATTTTTATTTGATTCTGACGAAGAAATGATCTATAATACATTATAGAAACAGAAAAGTTCACAAAAACAATTTGGAACCAGAGGGAATTATGTACAAGATTGATGAAACCATCGTCAAGTATTTGTGGTAACCATAGTTCAGTGAACTATTCAAACTTATATACATATCAGGAGGTATTATCCAATGAGCAAGTATGTTGACAGAGTTCTTGCAGAACTCAAAGAGAAAAATGCACATGAAGCCGAATTCCTTCAGACAGCAGAGGAAGTATTATCCACTCTGGGTCCGGTTGTAGATGCACATCCGGAGTACGAGAAGGTTGCTCTTCTTGAGAGAATGGTTGAGCCGGAGAGAACTATCGAGTTCCGTGTACCGTGGGTTGATGACAACGGTGCTGTTCATGTAAACCGTGGCTATCGTGTACAGTTCAACGGCGCTATTGGACCGTACAAAGGAGGCTTACGTTTCGCTCCTTCTGTAAACCTGTCTATCATGAAATTCTTAGGCTTCGAGCAGACTTTCAAAAACAGCTTAACAACCCTGCCGATGGGCGGTGCTAAGGGTGGTTCTGACTTCGACCCGAACGGCAAGAGCGATGCAGAGGTTATGAGATTCTGCCAGTCCTTCATGACTGAGTTATATCGTCACATCGGACCGGACGTAGATATCCCGGCTGGTGACCTTGGTGTAGGTGCTCGTGAGATCGGTTACCTGTATGGCCAGTACAGAAAGATCCGTGGTGCATTCGAGAACGGTACTATCACTGGTAAGGGAATGTCCTTCGGTGGTTCTCTGGTACGTCCGGAAGCAACTGGTTTCGGCGCTGTTTACTATGTAGAAGCAGTTATGAAACATGAGAACGATGACATCAAAGGCAAGAGCGTTGTTGTATCTGGTTTCGGTAACGTTGCTTGGGGTATCTGCAAGAAACTGGCTGAGCTGGGTGCTAAGGCTGTTACCCTGTCTGGTCCGGACGGATACATCTACGATCCGGAAGGTGTTGTAACTGAAGAGAAGATCAACTACATGCTGGAGATGAGAGCATCTGGACGTAACAAAGTTCAGGATTACGCAGACAAGTTCGGCGTACAGTTCTTCCCGGGTGAGAAACCGTTCGGCGTTAAGGCTGACATCGTTATGCCGGCTGCTACTCAGAACGACGTTCGTATGGAAGAGGCTCAGAAGATGGTTGCTAACGGCCTTAAGTACTACATCGAGGTTGCTAACATGCCAACTACCAACGAAGCTCTTAAGTTCTTAATGGAGCAGAAGAACATGGTAGTAGCTCCGTCCAAGGCTGTTAACGCAGGTGGCGTTCTTGTATCTGGTCTTGAGATGAGCCAGAACAGCGAGAGATACAGCTGGACAGCAGAGGAAGTTGATTCCAAACTTCATCAGATCATGACTGGTATCCATGATGGTTCCGCAGCAGCAGCTGAGAAATACGGCTTAGGCTACAACCTGGTAGCTGGTGCTAACATCGTTGGTTTCCAGAAAGTTGCTGACGCTATGATGGCTCAGGGTATCTGCTGGTAGTCAGTAGTTCCCCATACCATATGGAGTGAATGTATAAGTAATATAATTGCATAATGCAGTTACATAAAGAGACTGCTGATTCGGACAACCTGGCGACAGGAAGTCCGGCTCAGCGGTCTTTTTTGCGTAATAGGAAATTCCTTGGAATTCCCTATTACGCAAAAAGGCACTAACGTGCCAAGGAATAATTCTTCCCTCCCACACATAAAATAGTAATGGTAATTTTTGACAGTCTATCTAAGACGTAAATGTTCAAGCAGGGAGGAGAATGAGAGAATGAGAAGAACAAAAAAGACGAAAAAAACGAGAATGCAGGGACACATGGCAGTAGCAATTTCCATGGCGATGGCGGCAGGGCTGGCGCTGACGGGATGCGGCAGTACCGGAACGACAGGAGTATCGGCAGAGACATCTGCGGGAGGTAAAAATGAAGCCGGGAGGAATACTGCCGGTAACACAGCAGGCGGACAGGAAGAAAGTCAGAGTGGGGCTGGCGCTGCGCAGGTGACAGACACGAAAAAGGGCGGAAAGGATGGCGGAACCAGCCTCATTTTCACGACGGGAGGCGATCAGGGTACATATTATGGATTTGGCGGCGTGCTTGCAGGAAAGATAGGGGAATCGACCAGCACTTCGGTGACGGCGATCACATCGGGCGGTTCGCAGGCAAATATCGAGGCGCTGGATGCACATGATGCGGATTTGGGATTTGTGCAGTCGGATGTCATGGCATATGCCTACAATGGTACGAATCTCTTTGAAGAATATGGAAAAGTTGCTGATTTCTCGACCGTGGCGGCGCTCTATATGGAGCAGGTGCAGATTGTTACGCTAGATCCGTCGATTCAGTCGGTAGCCGATCTGGAAGGCAAAAATGTTTCGGTCGGCGCGGCGGGGTCAGGCGTCTATTATAATGCGGTGGATGTGCTGGGAGCATATGGATTGGATATCGAAAAAGATATAAATCCGACGTATCAATCCTTTGGGGACAGCGCAGAGGCGCTGCAGGATGGCAAGATTGATGCGGCATTTGTCGTAGCGGGTGCACCGACGACCGCAATCACCTCCCTGGCAGCGACGAAGGATGTGTATCTCGTCAGCCTGGACGATGAGCATATGGATCAGCTGATTAAAGAATCGCCATATTACAGCAAAAACACGATCCCAGCGTCCGCGTATGGAACGGATGAGGATATCAGGACGGTGGCTGTCGGTGCGGTAGTAGTGGCGCGCGATGACGTTCCGGCAGAGGATATCTATAACTTCTGCTATGGCGTCTTTGAAAATATGGATTCCATCAAGGCGGCGCATGCGAAGGGAGCGGAGCTGAACCTTGAATTTGCCACTTCGGTCACAGCGGTTCCGTATCATCCGGGAGCAGCGGATTATTTCGCAGAGAAAGGGATGGAGGTGCCGGTGAAATAAGGGGGAAACCCAGAAATGAAGTGTGAAAGGGGGTTATACGAATGGGTGAATGGAAGGAAAAGAAAAACAGGGCACCAGATCTAAAATACCTGGAACGTGAAAGCCTAAAAAAGGGCGATTCGGACACAGGGACAGCTGCGGATGTTGAGTTAGTCATGAAAAAATATGACCGCGAGTCCAACACGCGCGTCTGGCAGGGGAAACCAGCATCGATCATCCGGTGGCTGTCGGTATTATTTTCCGTTTACAGCATTTATGTGACGCTTTTCAGTACCGCCTTGCCGGAAATCCGGTTGTCGATGTTTCTGGGAATGATTCTGATTCTCGGGTATCTGCATTATCCGATTCAGAAGGGAGGCGGACGCATCAACCATATGCCGTGGTACGACTGGGTTCTGATGGCAGTGGGGGCGGTTCCATTTTTCTATTTTGCGGCGAACGCGCATGCGATCATTAAGCTGGCGACGCGGGTCACGAAGAATCCGGTTATGGTGCTGATGGCGATTCTGGCGGTGCTCTCGCTGATGGAACTTTGCAGGCGTTGTGTGGGAATCCCGATTCTCTGTGTGGTCGGTGCACTGCTTGTATATACATTTGCGACGGTGCGTTTTGGAAAGGTTATTTATGATTTATTTTACACGACGAGCGGAGTTATGAATACGCCGATCAATGTCTGTGCAAAATATATTGTGGTCTTTATCATTTTCGGGGCGTTTCTGGAACGGACGGGGATCTCGAATTTTTTTATCGACCTGGCGAACTGTCTCTGCGGTTCCTCGGCGGGCGGTCCGGCGAAGGTGGCGGTTATCTCCTCGGCGCTCTGCGGGATGGTATCGGGATCTTCGGTTGGAAATACTGTCACAACGGGTTCGGTCACGATCCCGATGATGAAAAAATGTGGTTACCGCCCGGAATTTGCCGGAGCAGTGGAGGCGGCTGCTTCGACCGGCGGGCAGATCATGCCGCCAATCATGGGCGCGGCAGCATTCCTGATGGCAGAATATATGGGCGTGCCGTATGCGACGGTGGCGCTGAAAGCGATTCTTCCGGCAGTGCTGTATTTTGCGGGTATTTATATCGCAGTGCATCTGGAGGCACAGAAACTGGGACTTCGTGGAATTCCGCGGGAGGAACTGCCGCAGATGCGGGTGCTGATGAAACAGATCTATCTGCTGGCACCGTTGATTGTGCTGGTGGTGCTGGTATCGACAAATACATTTACGATGCAGTTTTCTGCGTCGGTAGCGATCTTTGCCGCGATTGCGGTCGGTGCTCTGAACCGGAATAACCGGATCACGCTGAAAAAGATTGTGGATGCGCTGGAGGCAGGCGGACGCGGCACGATCACGGTGGCGGTTGCCTGTGCGATGGCGGGGCTGGTGGCTGGATGTATCACATCGACCGGTCTGGCATCGAAGCTGATCACGGCAATTGTGGCAGTTTCCCAGGGAAAACCGCTGATCGCGCTGTTTCTGACGATGTTATGCTGTATCGTGCTTGGCATGGGCGTTCCGACGACGGCAAATTACTGTATTATGGCGGCGACCTGTGCGCCGATTCTGATTGCACCGGAGATCGGGATCAATCTGGTCTGCGCGCATTTCTTTGTTTTCTATTTCGGAATCGTGGCGGATATCACACCGCCGGTGGCATTGGCAGCTTATGCGGGTTCCGCGATCGCGAAAGCGCCTCCGATGAAAACGGCGCTCAATGCGACGCGGCTGGCGGTTGCCGCTTTTATCGTGCCGTATATTCTGGCATTTAACCCGGCGATGGTATTCATCGACACGAATGCACTGCAGGTTGTGCAGATCTGCATCACCTCGCTGCTCGGTATCTTCGGGATTGCGGCGGCGCTTAACGGTTTTCTGTTTGGATGGCTGTCCGTTGTAGAGCGGCTGGTTTTGATCGTGGGCGGTCTGTGCATGATGGATCCGGGCGCATGGACGGATCTTCTGGGACTTGTGTTGGTTGGCGGTGTGACATTCTGGCAGAAGAACCATGGATTGGAGAAAGATGCGGAGACGGGTGTTGGATGAATGAATTTGCATTGCAGTTTACATAACGTGTAAACTGTGATGTGAAGTGTGTGTAAACGTAGACCGCACAGGCGCAGGCATGTGCGGTCTTTTGTGGCATAGGAAACTTCGGGCGGTTTCAGCAAGGTATGTTTTTTGTTTCCGGTGGGATGTTTGCAAACCAGAGGCTGTGAATCGGGCGGTAGCGAATCGATTTTAAGATAATTTTCACAAATTCACTCTGGAAATATCGGGTGGAATATGGTTAAATAGTCAATAGAGTTTTGCCACCCAAAAGAGTGTAGAAGGAACGGAAAGGAGAAATACCAGGATGGATGAGAATAAAGAGTTGGTAGAGACAATGGAGGACTATGCCGAGGAGCTGGAGGCGTCTTTCAAGCGTCTGCATGAGGGCGATATTGTGACTGGCACGGTTGTTGCAGTGACGGACGACCAGGTGCTGGTGGATTTGAAATATTTTGCTCAGGGCGTGATTGACCGTGAGAATCTGAGCAATGATCCGGATTTTAATATGAAAGAAGAGATTCAGCCGGGCGACCTGCTCACGGCAACGGTAATTCAGACCGACGACGGCGAGGGCAATGTCGTTTTATCCCGCAAGGAGGCGAATGACAGGATGACGTGGGAACATTTCCGTCAGCTGCTTGATGAGCGCACACCGCTTGAGGTTACTATTTCCGAGGTCGTAAACGGCGGTGCGGTTGCGATGGTGGAAGGCGTGCGCGGCTTTATACCGGCGTCGAGACTGGATGCAGCGTATGTCGAGGATCTGGACAGCTGGAATGGAAAGAAGATTCCGGTGCTGGTGATTGAGGCGGATGAGGAGAAGAAACGTCTCGTCCTGTCCGGCAGAGAGTTGGCGAGAGAAAAACAGGATGCGGAGAAGAAGAGCCGGATTGCGCGTTGTGAGACCGGCGCGATCATGGAAGGAACGGTCGAGACAATCAAGCCATACGGCGCGTTTGTCCTGCTGGAAAATGGCTTAAGCGGACTGGTACACGTTTCCCAGATGAGTAAAAAGCGTGTGGAGAATCCGGGTGCAGTCGTAAAGGTGGGACAGAAAGTGACGGTGAAAATCCTGTCTACCGCAAATGGCAAACTAAGCCTTAGCATGAAAGAGGTAGAGCCGGACGAAGCGCCGGAAGAGGAAGTGTTTAATTATCATGAGTCAGGCGAGGCGACAACCGGGTTTGCTGAGCTGTTAAAGGGCTTTAAATTTGACTAAATAGCAGTAAAGGAGAGGGAAAATTGAATATCCCTGAGACGTATAATCAGCTTGACCAGTGGACGACAGTCATGTTTCTGTACAATTCTGCCCTGAAAGCGATTAACACGAAAATTGAAATTCTAAATAACGAGTTTATTCATTTATATAATTACAATCCGATTGAGCACATCAAATCGCGCCTGAAAACACCGGAGAGTATCGTCAAGAAGCTTAAACGCGGTGGACATGAGGTGACGATCCCGAACATGATTGAGCATCTGAGCGATATTGCGGGCATCCGTATTATCTGCTCGTTCAGCCCGGATATTTACCGGATCGCGGAGATGATCGCGCGTCAGTCAGATGTGACGGTGCTGGTGGTGAAGGATTATATCAAGAATCCGAAGCCGAACGGCTACAAGAGTTACCATATGGTTGTGACGATCCCGATTTATCTAAGCGATGGTCCGGTGGATACGAAGGTGGAGATCCAGATACGGACGATAGCGATGGATTTCTGGGCAAGTCTGGAACACAAGATTTATTATAAATTTGAAGGAAATGCGCCGGATTATCTGGAGCAGGAACTGAAAGCCTGCGCGGATATGGCGGATATGCTGGATAATAAGATGTTTTCCCTGAATCAGGCGATCACGAAGATTGCGGAGGAACAGGCGAAGGAGAAGGAAGCTGCGAAAGTGGCGGAGGAAATGAAGAAAGCAGAGCGGGAGGATGTGCCCGCGGGGAACGAGCAGGAGCCGAAAGACGGGAAACGGAGCGGGGAATCTGCGTCCGGGAACCGGAAAGAAGCCGGAGAGTAAGAGACGAAGAAAATGAAGATACGCAGGCGGATGGGTGAGACAAAGCAGATTGTTCAGGTAAATGGGGGGAATATTCTGCTGTTTGAGCTGGCTTTCCGTTTGCTCACGCTGCCGCTTCTTTTGCAGGCAGTGGCGGCGCTGTTCCGGCTGTCGGTGCGCGCGTCTGGCTACAGTTATGTGACGGTCAGCAATCTGGTTTCCTACCTGCTGCGGCCGGTTACGATCGCGATTCTGGTTTTGATGGCAGCGATCCTACTGGTGGGAGTTTCCATCGAGGCGGCGGGACTTCTGGCGGCATATCAGGCGGCGGCACTCTCGCGGAAAATGAGCGCTTTTTCGATGTTTGCGGCAGGCATCCGTCTGACGGTATCAGAGATCCGAAAGCGGAATCTGAGGTTGTTTCTGGTGCTGGCGGTTCACGGCCTGGTGCTTCATTCATTTTTGATTTACCGGATGTTATGTCATGTGAAGGCGGTCAAATTTATCCTTCCAGCGCTTCTGGCGGAGAACTGGGGGCGGCTTTTACTGGTTGGCGTGATTGTTGGCGCGGTTGTGATTTCACTTCCGACGATTTTTATCTGTTTTGGCTGTATGCTGGAGCAGCGGTCGTTTCGGGGCGGATTTCTGCGAAGCAGGGAGCTGCTGCGCGGTAATCGGGTACAGGTAGTTGGGACGCTTGTTTTGTGCAATCTGGCAGTTACGGCGGTGACGGTGGTGCTCTATCTGATTGCGGTTGTGATTGTGGCGGTGTTTGCTGTCTGGTTTGCGGACCGGCGTCTGGAATTGATTCTGGTTTTAGAGGCGCGCGACCGGATCGAGATGGTTTTGATGCCGCTCATGAGCATCGCGCTGATGTCGGTCAATTATGGCGCATTGACGGTGTTATATGTGCAGCTGGACCGGAAACGTCAGAACAAAGAGCGCTGGAAGTTTGAAGCTGGCGAACATGCGGGTCTTCCGTGGATGAGCCGCCGCAACCGGATGGCGGCGCTGGCACTTCTGACGGCATTGAGCGCCGGAGCAATGTACGACGCTTTTTACCGGGGCAATGTGCTGGCGGCGGATCAGCTGAGGGAAGTGCAGCTCACAGCGCATCGGGGCGCATCGACGAGCGCACCGGAGAACACGATGCCTGCGATGGAGGCAGCGGTCGATCAGATGGCGGATTTTGCAGAGCTGGATGTGCAGGAGACGCGGGATGGTGTGCTGGTATTGTTCCATGACAGCACTCTGGAGCGGATCGACGGGACGCGGCGGACGATCCGATCGCTTTCCTGGGATGAGCTGCAGCAGGTAGATGCCGGTGGCTGGTATTCGGAGCAGTACAGCGGGACGCGGATTCCGAAGCTGGAGGACGTTATCGAATATGTCAGGGGACGGATGATGCTGAACATCGAGATCAAATATGCCGGCGCGTCGAGCGATCTGCCGGAAAAGGTCGTGGACTGTATCCGGGAGAATGATTTCGTGGAACAGTGCGTCGTGACATCGACGAGTCTTTCTTATTTAAAGCGGGTGAAGGCGGCGGATCCGGATATTTATACGGGCTATATTTTGTCGGCAGCATATGGAAGCTATTACGAGGATGATGCGATCGATTTTATCAGCCTGATCTCCAGTTCAGCGAACCGGAAGCTGGTCGAGCGCGTCCATGCCTGTGGTAAGGAGGTCCATGTCTGGACGGTCAATAAAAAGAGTGAACTGGAGCGAATGAAGATGATTGGCGTTGATAACATTATCACTGACCGACCGATTCTGGCGCGGGAGGTCATTCTGGGCGAGGAAAATGCGGAGAATCTGCTGGCGCGGCTGAGGGCATTGTTACGCTAAAGCAAGATTACAGGAAATATAAAAATCAGGAGAACAATATGAGATTTGTACTACAGAGAGTCAAACACGCGAGTGTAAAGGTAGACGGCGAGCTGATCGGCTCGATCGGCCGTGGATATATGGTGCTGATGGGTGTCAGTGACACAGACACGGAGGAAATCACCGACAAAATGGTGGATAAAATGTGCAAGCTGCGTATTTTTGAGGATGAGAACGGCAAGACGAACTGTTCGCTGGCGGATGTGGATGGTGAGATCCTGCTGATCAGCCAGTTTACTTTGTACGCGGACTGCAGCCACGGAAACCGCCCGGGCTTTACGGGTGCGGGAAATCCAGAACTGGCGAACCATCTCTACGAACACGCGCTGGCGCGCTGCGCCGGACAGGTGCGGAAGGTCGAGCACGGTATTTTCGGGGCAGATATGAAGGTCGAGCTTTTAAACGATGGACCATTTACGATTCTGCTGGATAGTGATACGATAGTGAAAAAGAAATGATTTGCAAAAGGAGGAAGGATATGTCAGTAGCGAAAGAACAGAGAGAAAAACTGATCTGGGAATTTCCTAATATTGGAAAGAAAGCCCCGGAGCAGGAGGAAAAGGCATTTGCATATTGCGAGGGATATAAGGAGTTTTTAAATGCGGCAAAGACCGAGCGCGAATTTGTGCGCGAGGCGGTGCTCCGCCTGAAAGAGGCTGGTTATGAGGAGTTCGAAGAAGGAAAAATCTATCAGCCGGGCGACAAGGTATACCAGATCAACCGCAAGAAAGCGCTTCTGATGAGCACGTTCGGAAAACGTCCGCTGGAGGACGGCGTCCGCATTAACGTGGCTCACATCGATTCCCCGCGCCTGGATCTGAAACCGAACCCGCTGTATGAGAAGGCAGAGGCGGCATATTTCAAGACCCATTATTACGGCGGCATCCGCAAATACCAGTGGGCGACGATCCCGCTGGCGATGCACGGCGTTGTGATTTTAAAGGACGGTACCTCGGTGGATATTTGCATCGGCGAAAAAGAGGGCGATCCGGTCTTCTGCGTGACCGATCTGCTTCCGCATCTTGCCGCACAGCAGAATGAGCGGAAACTGAAAGATGGCATCAAGGGCGAAGAATTAAATATCATTGTTGGATCCCTGCCGTACCCGTGCGAGGAAGAAGACTCAATCAAGGAGCCGGTCAAGCTACTGGCGCTGTCGATCTTAAATGAGCGCTTCGGCATGACGGAGAAGGATTTCCTGCGTGCAGAGATCGAGTTTGTGCCGGCAGTAAAAGCAACGGATGTCGGTCTGGACCGCAGCCTGGTCGGCGCTTACGGACAGGATGACAAGGTGTGCGCGTACACGGCACTGACCGCAGAGATGAAAGCCAAGTCCCCGGAATATACGACGGTTACGATTCTGGCAGATAAAGAGGAGATCGGTTCCGTTGGAAATACCGGCTTAAATTCCGATTTTACCCTGCATTATATCGAGGGACTGTGCAAGGCAGGAAATGTGGATGTCCGCAAAGTGCTGAAGCATTCTCTGTGCCTGTCGGCGGATGTCAATGCGGCGTATGACCCGACGTTTGCGAGTGTATTTGAAGAAAAAAACTCCTGCTATCTGAATAAGGGTGTCGTTTTGACGAAATATACGGGTGCGCGTGGCAAATCCGGCAGCAACGACGCGAGCGCGGAGACGATGGCGAAAGTGATCCAGATCATGGATGAGGCAGGCGTATACTGGCAGATCGGCGAGCTGGGCGCAGTAGACGTCGGCGGCGGCGGCACGGTTGCCCTGTTTGTGGCTGGCATGGATGTAGACGTTGTGGATATGGGGGTTCCGATTTTATCCATGCATGCCCCATTTGAGCTGGCGTCGAAACTGGATATCTATAACACATATCTGGCATTTGCAGCATTTTGCAGCTAAAAAATAGCCAGAAAATTCCGTCAGGAAAGACAAAACGTTTTTTTCTGGCGGAATTTTTTATCAAATAATTCATATCCGGTTTCCTTAAATTGGGAAAAGTGATGAACTATGAAAAAAGAGTTGCTGAAAATATAAAATATTGAAAAATCACTTTTGCGACAGGCTGGTTTGTGGTATGATGATTGGTAAGACATACGTGCAGATATATCATATGTGCGTTTGAAAGCCAGGTGCCGGATGGCGCAGGCAGGAAATTGAGAGATAGAGGACGACTAAATGAAGAGATGGAAAATAGCAGGCATCTGTCTGGCGGTTGCGGTAGCAGCAGCGGCATCTGGATGCGGAAAAAAGACAGGGACTGAGACGACCGCAGCAGAGAGCACGGCAGCAGAGACAGAGGAGTATGTCGCAGAGAGCAGCGTGAAGCTGGGCGAGTACAAAGGCATCGCTGTGACCGTGACCGAGGCATCCGTGACGGACGAGGAAGTAGAAAACCAGATTCAGCAGGTGTTGAATTCAAAGGCCGAGTACCGCGAGGTAGATCGGGCAGCCCAGACGGGCGATCAGGTCAACATTGACTATAAGGGACTTTTAGACGGTGAGGCATTTGAGGGCGGTACCGCCGAGGGATATGACCTGACACTGGGATCCGGCAACTTTATCGATGGATTCGAGGATGGGCTGGTCGGCGCTGTGAAGGGCGATCAGAAAGACTTAAACCTGACCTTCCCGGATCCGTATCCGAAAAACCCGGATCTGGCAGGTAAGGCGGTTGTATTTGAGGTAACGGTCAATGCGGTCAAGGAGCGCTCCGTTCCGGAACTGACGGATGAGTTCGTTGCTTCCGTATCACCGGATGATGGAACTGTGGAGAAATACCGTGAATCCACCCGTGAGAACCTCTTAGAGCAGAAACAGCTCTCGATTGACAATCAGAGAGATACGGATATTTTGAATGCGGTCGTGGACAATTCAGAAGTTGTATGCTCGACTGCATCGATCGACGAGGCATATGATACACAGTTAAAGGCATACACCAACATGCTTTCCTCCTACGGCGTCGATCTGGCGACCTATGCGGGCATGATTGGAAGCGACGAGGACAGCTTCAAGCAGGAGATCCGCCAGGAAGCCAAGGAAATGGCGAAACAGTCCCTCGTTTTAAATGAGATTGCGAAGCAGGAAAATATCACGATCGACGATTCGGACAAGGAAGCACTGGCGAAACGCTACGGCTACGAGAGCCTGGAGACGATGCTTCAGAACGATAACATCGATCAGAAGATGGTGGACGATACGGCACTGATGCAGAAGACACTTGATTTTCTGGTAAAAAATGCCAAGATCACCGTAAGCACTGAGGAGAACAATGCGGCGCTGAATACAGAAGCAGCCGAGGACGAGGCGGAGTAGAAAGCGTCTCATAAAAATACAGATAAGGGGATAGACATATGCAGATTTTATACGACAGAATCCGTAAAGATGGAATCGTAAGAGCAGGAAATGTATTGAAAGTGGATCGTTTCCTGAATCACCAGATGGATATTCATCTGTTCCAGGAGATCGGCAAGGAGTTTAAACGCCGTTTTGAGGGTGAGGAGATCAACAAGATCCTGACGATCGAGGCGTCGGGTATTGGTATTGCCTGTATCGTAGCCGAATATTTTGATGTTCCGGTTGTATTTGCCAAGAAAACAAAGACGAAAAATATTGCCGGAGAAGTGTATACAACGAAGGTTGAATCGTTTACCCATGGCACTGTATATGATATTATTGTGTCCAAGGAGTTCCTTGGAAAAGGCGATAAGGTTCTGGTTATCGATGATTTTCTGGCAAAGGGCAAGGCATTAGACGGTCTGACCACTTTGATTCAGGATTCGGGAGCAGAATTAGTTGGTGCGGGCATTGTCATTGAAAAAGGTTTTCAGGACGGCGGCAAACGCATCCGTGATAAGGGCATCCGCGTTGAGTCACTGGCGATCGTAGACAGCATGAATGCAGAGACCGGGGAGATCGTATTCAGAAATGAAGATAAATAAAAAAGCATTGTTTTTTGATATTGATGGAACATTGTTTAGTGAAAAATTAAGGCAGGTACCGCAAAGCGCGGTGCTTGCCTTAAAAAAAACAATGGAAAAGGGAAATTTGACATTTATTAATACGGGGCGGACCTGGTGCCAGACGTCCAAAATCCGGGAGGAAGCGCCGGTAAACGGGCTGCTCTGTGGCTGTGGTACCTATATTTCCGTGGATGGAAAGACACTCTATGACCAGAGAATTTCGCCGGAACGGGCGGAGAAACTGAAAGAGGATATTCTGCGGTTCCGGATGGATACAGTGATGGAGGGCGTGGACGCCTGCTTTTTCCGGCCAGATGGGGTGCAGACCGAAACGATGCGGGCGATCCGCTCGATTCTCGACCAGAGCGGCTCGGTTTCGGCGAAGAACTGGTCGGATCCGTCCTTTTCGATCAGTAAATTTTGCGTGGCAGTCGGAGCAGACAGTGATCCGGCGGGATTTTTTGAGACACTTCGGGATTTTGAGGTGATTGACCGGGGCGGCGGCTTCTATGAGTGTGTGCCGATGGGGCATTCTAAGGCGAGTGCGATCGAGTGGATTTTGAAGCAATATGGGATCGCGCTGGAGGACGCGTGGGTCTTTGGAGACAGCATGAACGATCTGTCGATGTTCCAGTATGTGCCGAATGCGGTTGTCATGGGAAAACACGATGCCGGGCTGGAGCCGTATGCGACGTTTACGGCGAAGACCGTGGAGGAAGATGGGATTTACCGGGCGATGGAAGAGCTGGGGCTTTTGTAAGGAAGCAATGGTTTGGTGTTTGATATATATGTATAAAGAGTGAAATTTGTGTGGATGTGTGGAGTTCAGAGAAACATCCTGTGGAGAGAAGTTTCAGGAAAGATTGACCTGGTGGATGTCTGAGACTTGAAATGCTCAAGATTGTGGATCGTTGAGACAGAACTAGAATGAAAGGGCGTTGGATAAAGATATATGAATTATGAGAAATCGGAAAAATATGAAGTTCTCAAGCGGTATTTCGGATATGACAGCTTCCGCGAGGGACAGGAAATACTGATTGACGGGATTCTTGATGGGCGTGATGTGCTGGGAATCATGCCGACGGGCAGCGGAAAATCACTGTGTTATCAGGTTCCGGCATTGATTCTTCCGGGAATCACGCTGATGGTGTCACCGCTGATTTCTCTGATGAAGGATCAAGTCACGGCACTCAATCAGGCGGGCGTCCACGCGGCGTATCTGAACAGTTCGCTGACGACGGCACAGTATTATAAGGCGCTTGGGTATGCGCGCGAGGGGCGTTATCCAATCATTTATGTGGCGCCGGAGCGTCTGATGACGGAGACATTTCTTGATTTTGCGATGCACGTGGATATTGCGATGCTGGCGATCGATGAGGCGCACTGCATTTCCCAGTGGGGACAGGATTTCAGACCGAGTTATTTGAAGATTGTTGATTTTATCGAGAAGCTGCCGAGGCGTCCGGTGGTCAGTGCTTTTACGGCGACCGCGACCAAGGAGGTCCGGGACGATATCATCGACATTTTGCAGTTACAGAATCCGGTGATGCTGACGACGGGATTTGACCGGAAAAACTTGTATTTTGCAGTGGAGACGCCGAAGGACCGCTATGCGGCAATCCGGGCATATCTGGAGGCGCACCCGGGGCAGGGAGGGATTATTTACTGTCTGACCCGCAGAAATGTTGAGGAGATCTGTGAGAAGCTGATCCGGGATGGATTTTCAGTGACGCGTTACCATGCGGGACTTTCCGATGCAGAGCGGCAGAAGAATCAGGATGATTTTATCTATGACCGGGTTCCGGTGATGGTGGCGACCAATGCGTTCGGCATGGGAATCGACCGGTCGGATGTACGGTTTGTCCTGCACTGCGGGATGCCGAAGAACCTGGAAGCCTACTATCAGGAGGCAGGACGTGCCGGGCGTGACGGCGAACCGGCGGAGTGCATCCTGTATTATAGCGGGCGGGATGTGGTGACGAACCAGCTCTTTATTGAGCGGAACCAGGACAATCGGGAGCTTGATGACTATACGCGGCAGGTGGTGCTGGAACGTGACCGGGAACGCCTGAAAAAGATGACGTTTTATTGTTTTACGAATGAGTGCCTGCGTGATTATATCCTGCGGTATTTCGGCGAATATGGAAGTAATTACTGCGGAAACTGTTCGAATTGTATGACGCAATTTGACACGATCGACATTCAGGCGGCGGCAGAGAGTCTCTTAGGCTGTGTGCAGTCGTGCGGACAGCGCTATGGAACAACGGTGATTCTCGACACGGTTCACGGGGCGAATACGGTAAAGATCCGCAATTACCGGATGGATGAGAATCCGCATTATGGGGAGCTGGCGAAGGAGAGCGTCGTGCATCTGCGCCAGATGTTTAACTTCCTCCAGGTGGAGGAGTATCTGTTTGTCACGACGGATGAGTATTCGATTGTCAAATTGACGGAAAAAGGTGCTGCTTTCCTGGAAGCACCGGAACCAATCGAGATGAAGATGGCGAAGGAGCGGGAGAAACAGACAGCTGGAAGCAGCAAAAAGAGCCGCCGGGGCGCGAAACTTCCAGCCGGGGCAGACGAATTTACGGAGAAGGAAGAGACGCTCTTCGAGGCACTCCGCGCGCTGCGCCGCGAGATCGCATCCGAGGAAAAAGTGCCGCCGTATATCGTATTTTCTGATAAGACGCTGACGCATATGTGTATTTTAAAACCGGTCACGAAAGCGGAGATGCTGGAGGTGTCCGGCGTGGGTGCGTATAAGTTTGAAAAATATGGAGAACGGTTTCTGGAATGCGTGCGGAAGTTCTTAGGACAATAAGCGGGAATCCTCGGCAATTCAATTACCGAGATGAAAGCGCAGTAGTGTGCATATCTGCACAATGCAAATAGTATAATAATTCTCATCCTTTGATAGTAATGCCGTAACCGGCATACAATAAAAACGAAAATACGTTCGAATAATGGTTGCGCATTACATTTCGATATGATATACTATATGTATGAAAGAAAATCTTATACATTATAGGACTTGTGTGTGTAATATTAACTACCATATGGTTTGGTCGGTGAAATACAGACCGAAGATATTAACCCCAGAAGTTGAGAAAT
>NZ_QULJ01000010.1:0-102516 GCF_003481505.1 Clostridium sp. OM05-5BH
GGCATATGGTATAATATAAACATGGAAAAAGATATATTTACTATTAAGAGAAATACACTTTCATATGGTAGAGGATATGTGTATTCTTTGCAATATCATCTTGTCTGGTGCACGAAATATCGAAAACAGGTTCTGAAAAATGGGATAGACGCAGAATGTAAAAAAATGTTGTATGGACTTGCGGAGGAATACAAATTTAAGATTCTGGCGATGGAGGTTATGCCAGATCATATTCATTTACTTCTGGATTGCAAACCGCAATTTTTTATATCAGACATGATAAAGATTATGAAGGGGAATCTGGCACGTCAGTTGTTTCTTTCGCATCCGGAATTAAAACAGGAGCTGTGGGGAGGACATTTGTGGAATCCATCGTATTGTGCAGTCACCGTAAGTGACCAAAGCAGGGATCAGGTAGTGGCATACATTGAGGGACAAAAAGAGAAGGAAAAAAGAAAGTAGGAAATTTTATGCAGATTGTATCCAGCTATGGAGTAGAAATTAAAAAAAAGAATATACCGCTCCGCTCTACGCTGGATATTTTTCGGAAGGCAGTTTCCTATCTGATTCCGGTGTATGCAGAGACCTGGGAAGAACTTTCAGAAATCAGAAATCCACAAAAACGCTTTAATGAAGCGGAACATCTGGTACATGAGACAAAAAAGAATCATGCCAGATTTCTGTTTGACCGTCATTTCCCTAAGATGCCATCTTATCTGAGAAGAGCGGCGATTCAACACGCACTTGGAGCCGTGTCCTCCTATCAGACACGCCTTAGTTTGTGGGAAAAGGGAGAACTGAGAGGAAAACCGAAGCTGGTCTGTGAGAATCATGCGATGCCGGTATTTTATCGGGATGTCATGTATAAGGAAGCAGAACCGGGAGAAGATGCGGCACATTTAAAGCTGTTTGATGGGCGGGAGTGGAAGTGGTTTCAAGTAAAATTACTTCATACCGATATGGAATATCTGCGAAAAAAATGGAGTGGTAAAAAGGCATCTGCCCCTACTTTGGAAAGGAAACATCATAAATATTTCCTTCGGTTTTCATACACAGAGGAAGTAAGCTTATCAAAAACAGATGTAAAAGAGCAGGTGATATGCAGCGTTGATTTAGGAATCAATACGGATGCGGTCTGCAGCATCATGCGTGCAGATGGCACTATCCTGGGACGTAAATTTATAAATTTCTCCAGTGATAAAGACCATTTGTATCATGTGCTTGGCAGAATCCGCCGTTTTCAGAGGGAACATTCCTCCAGACAGGTCCAAAGCCGATGGGATTATGCAAAAAGGCTGAATATGGAGCTGTCCCGCAAAATAGCTGCGGAGATCACGAAATATGCCGCAGAGTATCAGGCAGATGTAATTGTGTTTGAGTATCTGGAAATGCAGGGAAAAATATCCGGAAAAAAGAAACAAAAGCTTCATTTATGGAGAAAGCGGGATATTCAGAAACTGTGTGAACATCAGGCACATCGGAACGGAATTCGTGTGTCCATGGTCAGTGCCCGGAACACCAGCAGGCTGGCCTGTGACGGAAGCGGAGCGGTAGTAAGAAACCAGGAGAACCATAGCCTATGTACCTTCCGGACCGGAAAACAGTATAACTGCGACCTGTCAGCATCCTATAATATCGGAGCGAGATATTTTATACGGGAACTTTTAAAACCCTTGCCGGAAACGGAAAGGTCTTCACTGGAGGCAAAAGTACCTGCAGTGAAGCGTAGAACCTCCTGTGTTTATGCAGATTTAAGAAAGCTTTATGTAGAAGTAAACAATTTAAAAGCGGCATAAATGCAGGCAGATATACAGCGGACTACCTGTAATGTGGAAACCAGCCGTATCCGGCATGGGAAAAGTGCGTATCCGCACGAATTCTAAGTTACTGGCGTATCCGCCGATATTTAGTCTTGCCGTTTAAAACGGCTGAGAAGCATGTGACTTTAGCCATGTGAGGTTCACCCCCATGGACGAAAATGTTATAATTTTTATACTTTGGTTGCCGGAATCCTACGGCACAATAAATCGAAATGAGATGAATAAAATGCAAAAAAATCAAAATGATAAATCATACAAGAGAGTACAGCCAAGTGAAAAGCAGGAATCCCGGATTCCAGCGGAAGGCGTTCGTTTAAACCGCTTTTTGAGCGAGGCGGGCATCTGCTCCCGGCGGGAGGCGGATCGGCGGATCGCGGACGGGCGTGTGACGATCGATGGGCGCGTGGCAGAGGTCGGACAGAAGCTGATGCCGGGACAGCGCGTGGCGTGCGATGGCGTAGCGGTGTCCGGCAAGGATGCGCCGGTGCTTTTAGCGGTTAATAAGCCGCGGGGGATTGTCTGCACGACTTCTGATAAAGATCGGGCAGAAAATATCGTAGAATTTTTAGATTATCCGGTCCGGATTTATCCGATCGGGCGTCTGGACAAGGATTCAGAAGGGCTGCTTCTCATGACGAATGAGGGCGAGCTGGTCAATCGGATTCTAAGGGCTCGTTACGGACATGAAAAGGAATATCTGGTAACGGTGGATAAACCCATTGATAGTGAGTTTGTCCGGAAGATGAGCGCAGGAGTGAAGATTTTAGATACGGTTACCCGTCCTTGTGAGGTGGAAAAGACCGGGAAGACGAGTTTCCGGATCATCCTGACCCAGGGACTCAACCGCCAGATCCGCCGGATGTGCGAGGCGCTTGGGTACCAGGTACAGACATTAAAACGCGTCCGGATGCTGAACATTACGCTGGATGGGCTGAAAACAGGCGAGTACCGGGAAGTGACAGCGGCAGAGAGACAAAAATTAGAAGATATTTTGAACGGAAAGAAGAATGGCTGAGACAATGTTGTCTGGCAGTCAGTGCAGGTTCACATATGAGGTTGCATAGAAATGCTTGAAAACGCATTCAGAGGTAGTTGGAGAGAGCGATGGGAAAGGTGGAGTCAGATAGATGGCAGAGGACAAGACAAAACGGATACGGGAGCTGATTGGGACGCTGCGGGCAGCAGGGCGCGCCTATTATCAGGAGAGCCGGGAGATCATGAGCAACTTTGAGTATGATAAGCTTTATGATGAACTGGTTTCATTGGAGAAAGAGACGGGAATTGTATTTGCGAACAGCCCGACGCAGAATGTAGGATATGAGGTAGTCAGCGCGCTTCCGAAGGAGCGCCATGAGAAGCCGATGCTTTCGTTAAATAAGACGAAGAGCGTGGAAGAGCTGGCAGACTGGCTCGGCGGGCAGACCGGGCTTTTATCCTGGAAGATGGACGGTCTGACGATCGTCCTGACCTATCAGAATGGAACACTTGTCAAGGCGGTTACGCGTGGAAATGGTGAGATTGGCGAGGTTATCACGGCAAATGCAAAGGCGTTTGTCAATGTGCCGTTAAATATTTCCTACCAGGGTGAGCTTATCCTGCGCGGTGAGGCGATCATCCGGTATTCGGATTTTGAGAAGATCAATGAGCAGATCGAGGATGTCGATGCGAAATATAAGAATCCGCGAAACTTATGCAGCGGTTCGGTGCGTCAGTTAAACAGCGAAATCACAGCGCAGAGACAGGTCCATTTTTATGCGTTCAGCCTTGTAAAGGCGGATGGCATTGATTTCAAAAATTCGCGGAAAGAGCAGTTTGAGTGGCTGAAAACACAGGGGTTTGAGGTCGTAGAGTACCATGAGGTGACAAAAGAGACGCTGCCGGAGACGGTCAAAATGTATTCTGAGGCGATTGCGGAAAATGATACGCCGTCGGATGGACTGGTGCTTTTGTATGATGATATTGCCTACGGCCAGTCGCTGGGGCGGACGGCAAAATTTCCGCGCGATTCGATCGCATTCAAGTGGGCGGATGAGATTCAGGAGACGAAGCTTCTCTATATTGAATGGAGCGCGTCGAGAACGGGGCTGATTAACCCGGTGGCAGTATTTGAACCGGTTGAGCTGGAGGGAACGACGGTCAGCCGCGCCAGTGTCCACAACATCAGCATCATGGAGGCGCTGGAACTGGGGGCAGGCGACCGGATTACGGTTTATAAGGCAAATATGATCATTCCGCAGATCGCGGATAACCTGACGCGCAGCGGCGTCCGGGATATTCCAGAGGCATGTCCGGTGTGCGGCGGTCAGACGGAGGTGCGCCAGCTCAACGATGTAAAATCACTCTATTGCACGAACCCGGACTGCCAGGCGAAGAAGATCAAGAGTTTTACTCTTTTTACAAGCCGCGATGCCTTAAATATTGCGGGACTTTCAGAGGCGACGCTGGAGAAATTTATCGGCGTCGGCATGATTCATGAGTATGCGGACATTTTCCATCTGGACCGCCATCAGGAAGAGATCGTCGAGATGGACGGATTCGGGCAGAAATCGTATGACAATCTGATTGCGGCGGCTGAGAAAGCGTCCCACACGACCCTGCCGAGAATGGTGTACGGTCTGGGCGTTGCAGGCATCGGTCTGGCAAATGCCAAGATGATTTGCCGTCATTTTAAAAATGATTTTGAGGCGATGCGCCACGCCACCGTGGAAGAGCTGGTCGAGATTGATGGAATCGGGGAAGTTCTGGCGCAGGCGTGGACGGCATTCTTTTCGGATGAAAAGAATAATGCGATCGTCGATCATCTGCTGGCTGAGCTGACCTTTGAGGCAGGAGACGAAGAAAGCAGCGAGGGTGCAGATGAGGCATTCGCTGGGATGAATTTCGTCATTACCGGTTCGCTGGAACATTTCAAAAACCGGAAAGAGCTGCAGGAGCTGATTGAGCGCCGCGGCGGCAAGGTGACCGGAAGCGTGACGTCCAAGACGAATTATCTGATCAATAATGATGTGGCGTCGTCGTCCTCGAAGAATAAGAAGGCGCGGGAATTGGGGGTGCCGATTCTTTCGGAGGAGGAGTTTTTGAAGCTATAAGAGAGGTGAAAAAGCCGGACGCCAGACAGTGTTTAGCTGGCTTTTTTTTGCAGCTTGTGTTATGATTAGGAATGCTGATATAGTTTTTATTGTAAGTAGAAATGAATCATATCGGTATATAATAGAATCCTAAAATTCAAACGAATTTTATATAAAAAGGGGATATATAACTATGCCAATTAAAATACAAAAGGATCTTCCTGCTAAGGCAATTTTGGAATCGGAGAATATATTTGTGATGGATGAGGATCGGGCGATGAGCCAGGATATTCGTCCGCTTGAGATTTTGATTCTGAACCTGATGCCGATCAAGGAGGATACGGAGACGCAGCTTCTGCGGGCACTTTCGAATACGCCGCTGCAGGTGGACTGTTCATTCCTGATGCTGGAAACGCACGTTTCGAAAAATACATCGCAGACGCATTTGAATAAGTTTTATGTGACGTTTGACGAGATCCGCCGCAAGCGCTTTGATGGTATGATTATTACCGGCGCGCCGGTGGAGAATATGGAGTTTGAGGAGATCAACTACTGGGACGAGCTGACGAAGATCATGGAGTGGAGCAAGACGCATGTGACCTCGACGTTTCATATCTGCTGGGGTATGCAGGCGGGACTCTATTATCATTATGGAATTCAGAAACATCAGAGAAAGACAAAGCTTTCCGGCATTTACAGACATCGTCTTTTGAACCGGAAGATCCCGCTGGTCCGTAGCCTCGATGATTATTTTTACTGCCCGCATTCCCGTTACACGGAAGACCGGGAAGAGGATATTCTGAAACATCCAGAATTGCAGATTCTGGCGAAATCGGATGAGGCTGGCGTATTTCTGGTGATGAACCAGGATGGAAGCCAGATTTTCGTTCAGGGGCATCCGGAGTATGATCGCATGACGTTAAACAACGAGTACCACCGCGATCTGAAAAAAGGCTTAAATCCGCAGGTACCGTGCAACTATTACCCGGACAACGATCCATTTTCCATGCCGGTGCTGAAATGGAGAAATATGTCCAACACGCTGTACTCGAACTGGCTGAATTACTATGTATACCAGATGACGCCGTACGTGCTGAAGGAGGACGAGCAGGAGTAGGAACAGAAATCTGCTATTTATGAGAGTATAAGATATAGAAATAGAGATTTCGATAAAATTGATCGGGGAAAATATCTTCTTCGAACTGGATGGTGGGAGCCGCCGTCGGAGTGGTGCTGCTGGCAGCTGGAATGTTTTTGATTTGGAAGAACCGCAAATAAGGCTGCAGATTAAAAAAACGGTAAAAAGATAGATATAATACAGATATGAAAAAATACAGGCAGGGCTGTCGGAATTTTGCACAGTGTGGTTGAAACCATGTGTGGGAAAGATTCTGACAGCCCTGTTTATGCGGATTTTTGTTTTTATTAATTCCAGAAATCGGTTTCTTCTTTCAACTCAATATCAGCTGCTTTAAAGACCGGATTCTTCCCAGCCTGTTTTTGAGCCCGGTAGTCTTCCAGGCAGCGGAGCGCCGGCTTGGCAATCAGGAAGATAATTGGTACGTTGATGACTGCCATCAGTCCCATCAGAACATCGGCGGTATCCCACACGATGCCGAGACTTGCCACAGAACCGATGAGGACAATCACGATAGCGATCACTCTCTGGGTAATCCGGACGCCCTTGACCGGAGTTTTGCCGCAGAGATAAGCCATGCCGGTTTCAGCAAAATAGTAGTTTCCGAGTAGCGTAGTAAAGGCAAATAAAATCAGGGCAACTGTGATAAATACAACACCTGCGGTGCCGAATACGTTATTCATAGCTGCCTGCACATATGCCATGCCAGCCATGTCTGCACTCGGTGCAACGCCGGAGCAGAGCAGTAAAAATGCGGTTGCAGAGCAGATGACAACAGTATCGATAAATACGGATAATACCTGAACAAGACCCTGTTTGACCGGGTGGCTGACACCCGCGGAACCGGCTGCGGTAGCGGAAGCACCGACACCTGCCTCATTGGAGAACAAGCCTCTCTTGATGCCGAGCATCACAACGGATCCCATGAAGCCGCCGAAGATAGCCTGAATATCAAAAGCCCCTTCAAAAATGCTTGCGAACATACCCGGAATCATGTTTCCGTGGAGAATAATCATCAGCAGGGCAGCTGCAATGTAAAGTCCGCCCATTACCGGAACAAGAATTCCTGTGATTTTAGCGATCTGTTTGCCGCCGCCGCTGATGCAGATGCCGAAGATAACAGCCTGGATGATACCGATGAGAATCGGAGTCAGGCTTGGATTGTAGAAACTGTATACTTTAAAAGAATCTGCCACATTGAAGGATGCAACGAGGTTAAATCCAACCATGTAAGTCAAAATCATGAAAATAGCATAGAGAACACCCAGCCATCTTTTTTTCAGAACGGCTTCAATATAGTAGGAAGGACCGCCGTAGCAACTTCCGTCCTCGGCACGGCGTTTGTAGATCTGTGCCAGCGTACTTTCTACAAATGCGGTTGCACTTCCGAGGATCGCGGTCATCCACATCCAGAAGATAGCGCCCGGACCGCCGAAACAGATGGCGGTAGAAATGCCGGCGATATTTCCGGTGCCGACGCGCGAAGCAGTGGAAACCATCAATGCCTGAAAGGCGGAAATAGACTCATCTTCCTTGTCGGATGGCTCCAGGATAACCCGGATGGATTCAAGTAAGTAACGAAGCTGTACCCCTTTGGTGCGGATGGTAAAATAGATGCCGCCGCCTACCAGCAGGATGATTAACACGTAGCTGTAAAGATAGTTGCTTGCTGTGCCGATTATCTTTGCGTATAAATCTGCCATTTTAAAATACCCCTCTCATACAATTTACATATTGTTTTTGCTATAAAGTGTGCCGCTGCGGATCAAACATATGGAGATGCAGTTCATGTGACATATATTCAAGCACGCATTCTCCAGCGACGCTGTTCCCCTTTTTATCTAACGCCGGTCCGAAGATGCCGATTCCCATCTCGCCGTCTACCACTGATAAGATACCGCCGCCGACGCCGCTTTTGGATGGGATGCCGACCCGGACGGCAAATTCGCCGGAACCATCGTACATACCGCAGGTAAACATGAGTGTTTTGACGATTTTAACCGCCTGGCTGCTTAAAAGCCGTTTTCCCGTGTCTGGATGAATGCCATCGTTGGCGAGAATCAGTCCCAGTCCGGCGAGGCTTTCTGCCGTCACGCTGAGAGAGCACATTTTGACATAAAAATGCAGGCTGTTTTCCACATCTTTATTCTTTTCGATGTACCCCTTGCTCTCCAGCAGATAGGCGATTGCCCGGTTGCGGGAAATATGAGACATTTCCGAGTGATAAACCTTTTTGTCGAGGTTGATGTCCGGATCCATGCAGAGAGCCCGGATGGTATCAAGCATGGTGTCAAAACTGATTTCGGAAGCAAGGCAGCTTGCCACCACGATGGCTCCCGCGTTGATCATCGGGTTGTAAGGCGAACTGTCTGTATTTTCCAGTTTCATCAACGAGTTGAATGGATCGCCGGTCGGCTCCATGCCTACTTTTTTAAATACCTGGTCGAAGCCGCAGATTTCCAGCGCGACTGCAAGGGTGATGATTTTGGAGATACTCTGAATGCTGAATCGGACTTTCGTATCTCCGACGGAAATCCGTTTGCCGTTCCGGCAAAAAACACTGACTCCGAGCTGACTGCCATCTACCTTTCCAAGCTCTGGTATGTAGGTGGCAACTGCACCCTCATGGGTATGTGTTTTTCCCAGTGCAACGGCTTGTTCAAGTACATCTCTCATACTTAAACGCCTCCTGTTTTTTATTCGGTGTTGCTTTCTGATAGTATGGTAGCATGGGGAAGGCAGTTTGTATAATGCGTGTCAGCTTTAAGGGATATGACAAAAAGGTATAACGGGATATATATGTCAGATATGAATAAATATTTATGATGAACGGGGAAGAGGTGCTGAAAAGGATCAAAAAAAAACTGCCGGGACGGCTGTGAATGTCCGGCAGCTTTGATGGTGTTTTTTTAGAGAAGTTTTTTCTTTAAGTCATAAATAAATTCTTGTACGATCGCCGTCATTGGCGTGTCTTTCCGCATTGCATATCCAAATTCCAGCATAAAACCACAGTTTGGAATCGGAATAGAAGTGGAGTGGTAGGAGGCTTCTTGTTTGGCGAAATCGTGGATGCCGATGCTGTAGCAGTCACTGATCGAGATCATGTACATCAGGGTGGCGCGGCTGGAAAGATAGGTGATTTTCGAGCGCATTTTTTCTGCATCCTGATCCCCTTCGGAGAGAAGTTGGTAAATATAATCATCGCATTGTCCAAGATACCAGAGAAAGCCGTACTCTGCCAGTGTGTGCAGGTTGACCGGTTTCTGTTGCAGCAGAAGCGGATGTTTGCGGGAAATGATAATGTGTGGTTCGATGTTGGCAAGAAAATGGTACTCCAGCCCTTTTGATTCGAGCAAGGCCTCCATTTCACGCCGTTTGCGGCTGTCAAAATGAAACACGCCTACATCGACACGCCCGGATACCACATCCTCGATGACTTCGTCTGAATTGCCTTCATACAGTCGATGGGAGAAGGATGGCTGATCGCGGTGACGCAGGACTATTTCACTGAAACTTTCCATGATATGAGAAAAACGTGTCATGGAGACAGCCAGCGGATCAGAAATTTTGATTTGTTCCTTCTTTTTCTGAAACCAGAGCTGTTCCATTTCGTCAATGATTTTTTCGGAATGTGTCAGAAATTCCATTCCTTCAGGCGTTAATGTTACGCCTGAGCGGCTGCGGTTAAAGAGCCTGGCGCCGAGATTTTCTTCCAGATCGTGCATGATTTTCCCAAGATACGGCTGGGAAATATAGAGCGCCTGGGCGGCTTTATTGATGGATCCGAGGCGCGCTACCTTGATAAAATATTCTAAATGCCGAAAATTGATATCGTATTTCAAAAAAGTTCCCCCTTTGTAAATCCCCCTGAATGTAATAAGTATAAAATAAAAAAATGTAAATTGCCAGAAAATACCTAAACATATTGCATTTAAGGGATATAGCAAAATAGCATATAATTTATTGTTTGACTGTACCTGTATGTAAGAGAAGCAGTCCTCCTATATACAGCAGGCAAAGGATACCGGACTGGATGAGGACAGGCGGAAACAGGTGAGGCAGGTAAGACGCGTTTGGAATAACTTCTAACATCCCAATCGAAACCAGCAGGCAGAATGCCGGTTTTACAATGCCCTGGCTGACTGGCAGGCGGATCGGGACTTCGCAGGCGAGGGCGTGGATGTGGAGAAAGGCGAGCACCAGTTCGCTGATGAGAAGCGCCGCCAGATAGGCGAAAATCCCCCATCGCGGGATGGCGAAAAGGACGAGCGACAGGGTGAGAAGCATGGAAACCGTATGGTGGATGAAGACGGTTCCCGTTTTCCCAAGCCCGTTTAAAATACTTCCCATGGTAGTGGAGAGGTAGAGAAACGGGCAGAGCCAGGATAAAATCTGGATGAAACGTCCGGCATCGGCGTTGTGGTAAAAGGTTTCGCCCAGTGCCGGACCGAAGCGGGTGAAGAGCCCGACGCAGAGAATTCCCATGTACAGGCTGTATCGGAGCGCCATGGAGATGGTGCGTTCGATTTTGTCCGGCTGATTCTGCGCCTGCGCCTCCGAGACTGCCGGGAGCAGGACGACGGCGAGGGAGTTGGTGATGGCGGATGGAAAGAGGACAAAGGGGAGTGCCATGCCTGTGAGAACTCCGTAAATACTGACCGATTCAACCCGCGAGAGCCCGGAGAGGAGAAGCTGGTTCGGTACAAAGATGGCTTCGAGACTCTGGAGAAAGCTGAGCGTGAGGCGATTCGCCATGAGGGGGAGTGCCATGGTGAGGAGGGGGAGGAGCAGGGGAGTAATAGGAGTGTTTGCATTTGGCAGTATGGCAATGGACTTCGAGCATCCATAAACTAACAGACAGAACACCGCCGAAGCCGCTTCCCCGATCAACAGCCCCCAGACAGCCAGCAGCACCGTGATCGGAATCCTGTTCGTGCGGCAGACATGGACGATCAGCAGGACGGAGAAAATGCGGATGCACTGCTCAACCACCTGTGAAAACGCCGGGACTGCCGTTTTTTTGAGCCCGTAATAATACCCGCAGCAGCAGGCATGGATCGCGCAGAAGGGGATCGAGAGGGCGAGTGCGGGCAGAAGCGGCGCACATTCGGGCGCAAGAAGGACGCGCGCGGCGAGAAAATCGGCGAAGGTGTAGATCAAAGAGGTCAGCGGCAGGGCGATCGATAGTGAGAGTGCGAGGCTGACCCGCAAAAAGGCGCGTCCCTTTTCCGGGGAGGCGGCGGTCAGGCGGGAGAGCGAAGTCTGGATTGGACCGGCGCAGAGAGCAAATGCGATGCCATGTACGGGAAAAATCATCTGATATAAACCCAGACCTTCGGCGCCGATCGTCCGGGAGAGAAAGATGCGGTAGAAAAAGCCGAGAATCCGGCAGAAAAATCCGACTGCCGTCAGGAGCAGGGTTCCGGTAATCAAAGGATGAAATCTTCGCATGGCAGATCTCCGGGGAGGGTATGTCAGAAAAGTATATGAGGAGGAAGATGAAAGTAGAAGAAAACCAAGATGTTTATAAAACACTGGGGACACATTTTTTTGGAAACTGAAAGAAGCCCCGAGTTGGCAGAAGGGCAGAAATAGCTTAAATTAAAGGATACAAAAATAAACTGTATTTAATACATAAATTAACAGATGGACATTGAGTTAGAACAGGAATATACTAAAAACATCAAAAAATAAAAAATTACTGCGAAAAATAACTGGTTGGTAGGGAAAAGAGTGTGAAGCTATGTTAGAAGGAATTGTATTACTTGCATTTATCGCGGCGCTGGCAGGCTGCGTGTTTACCGGCGCGTCCGTGCTCTGGGCGTTGGCGGGTGGCTATCTGATTTTCTGTGCGTATGGCCTGATTCGGAAGCACAGCCTCGCGGAACTCGGAAAAATGTCGCTTTCTGGCATTAAAACCGTCCGCAATATCCTGATGATTTTCGGACTTATTGGCTTTATCACAGCGCTGTGGCGGGCATCCGGCACGATCGCCGTGATCGTGTGCTGGTCGTCGAAGCTGGTGTCGCCGTCGGCATTTCTGGTGATCGCGTTCCTTCTTAACTGTATGGTGTCGATCCTGACCGGAACCTCCTTTGGAACCGGCGCGACGATGGGCGTTATCTGTATGGCGATGGGACGTGCGATGGAGCTTGACCCGTTCTGGATCGGCGGCGCGATTCTTTCGGGCATCTATTTTGGCGATCGCTGTTCACCGGTATCGTCCAGCGCGAATCTTGTCTGTGTGCTGACGAAGACCGATATTTATGAAAATATCCGCGAAATGGTAAAGACCTCGCTGGTGCCATTTGCGGCTACGTGTATTCTCTATTATATAGTGGGACGTTCCATGAGTGCCGGAAACGGACGGATGGATGTGGAAGGGCTGTTTTCCAATAGTTTTGTACTTCATTGGAGCGCGGTGATCCCGGCGGCGATTATCCTGGTGCTGTCTGTGTTCCGGGTGGAGGTCAAGAAAACGATGCTGATCAGCATTGTGTTGGCGGCGTTTCTGAGCGTGGTGCTGCAGGGGCGGACAATCGGAGAAATTTTACAGATGTGCCTGACCGGTTATCAGGCAAGCGATCCGGCGCTCAATGCCATGATGAACGGCGGCGGCCTGAAATCAATGATTAAGGTGGCTGCGATTGTGAGCCTGTCCTCCTGTTATGCAGGAATTTTCGAGGGAACTGGGCTCTTGAAGCCGATTCAGGGGAAAATAGAGGCGTTGAGCCGGAAAATTACTCCGTTTGGTGCGACCTTTGCGGTGGCGGCAGTTGCTTCCATGATCGCTTGTAACCAGACGCTTTCGATCATGCTGACCCATCAGCTCTGCAAGGAAGGAAATCCAGATAATAAACGATTTGCAATCGATCTGGAAAATACGGCGGTTGTGCTGGCACCGCTGGTTCCGTGGTCGATCGCCGGAGCCGTTCCTCTGGCAGCCGTCGGTGCTCCGATTGCGAGTGTGGTGGTGGCGTCGTATCTGTACATACTGCCGATCTGGAGTTTTTTGGTTCGTCTCATAAGAAGGTCGTAGGAAAAGGAGGAAGAGCCATATGAATTTACTCGAACTTTGCAACCTACAGGGTTCCTTATTCCTGATGATACTGGCGGGTGCGGTACTGAAACGTCGAGGGATCATCAGCAAGGAAGGCGAAAAATGTCTGACGGATCTCTGCGTGAATATCGTGATTCCCTGCAATATTGTGAAATCGTGCCTGATTTCATTTGATGCTTCGATTTTTAAAACGTGCGGGTTGCTGTTGGCGGTTGGATTTGTCTTGCAGCTTGTCTGTGTGGCCCTCAACAAAGTGCTGTTTAAGGAATATTCAGAGCAGCACCGGAAGGTGCTTCAATACTGTACGATCGTTTCCAACGGCGGATTCCTCGGAAACCCGGTTGCGGAAGGCGTATATGGAAGTATGGGACTTCTCTACGCATCCATTTTTCTGATTCCGATGCGCGTTGTCATGTGGTCGGCGGGTACATCCTATTTTGTTGGAGGCGGTTCTGACCGGAAAAAGGTATTGAAAAATGTCCTGACGCACCCGTGTCTGGTCGGTGTCTACATCGGTATGTTCCTGATGGCGACACAGCTGCAGCTTCCGGGCGTGCTGAAATCGACGGTTACCTACATTGGAAACTGTAACTCGGCGCTGACGATGTTTATTATCGGTACGATTCTGACCGATGTGAGACTGCGTGAGATTATTAATCCGACGGCCCTCAAATTCAGTGTGCTCCGTCTGTTCCTTCTTCCGCTTCTGGCATATGGAATCAGCCTGGCGGCCGGATTGGATTCGGTGGCAGCAGGTGTGGCAGTCATCATGACGGGAATGCCAGCCGGTGCAACTGCAGCGATCTTTGCGGCGCGCTATGACAGCGATGCACCGTTTGCAGCGAAAACGGTAGTGCTCACGACGCTGATTTCGATGATTACGATTCCGGCGTGGTGTCTGTTTATAGGATAAAAAGAATAGGTAAGAAGCAACAATAATAGAAAGAATACTAGAAAAATTGAGAAAATAATGTAAATATGGTAAATGAATATAAAAAGACCTGAAAGGTGCGGTAAATGGCTGCTCTTCAGGTCTTTTATATTTTAAAATGAATCAAAGGATAAGCAAACAGAGGTTGAAAGAATTAGTTTATGATTCTTATTCATTCGTTTCACTCTTTCGTGAAATCCGCGCTTCTTCCAGATAATTATACAGTGTATACTTGGAAATCTGCATCGCGTCGCACAGGAGCAGGCTGGTTTTTGTGATCTTGAAGACGCCTTTCTGGTCAAGATAGTCGAGTGCACGAATTTTTTCTTCCTTGTTCATCAGCATCATCGGTTTTCCGATCATGGACTCTGCCTGATAAATATAGTGCTGTAAAATATCATCGACATTCTTTTTGAGAATAAAGTCGCGGTCAGACATGGCTGCCTGATTTGCGCCATTCGTGCCGTCCGTGCTGCCAGTTCCGGAAAAGGTGCCATCAGAAGCCATTCCGGATGGTGTGCAGCCAGACATGCCGTCGATCTGTGCGCCCACAGCTGCCGATACGCCGATGGTGCCTGGGCGTCCGATCAGATTTTGCAGGGCGCTCTGTGCCAGATAGAGATCGCGAACATCCATATTTAAGCAGACAGATCCGATAATTTTGTGATGTTCGTCCTCGATGAGCGTTGTGCAGGACTTAAAAAGCCGGTCTTTCTGGCTGGTATCGAGGGAAATGATCGAATGCTTGAGCGGCTCGATATCATTGCCGAGCTGTGTGATCATGCCGCCGCGCGGGGAACCGCCGACGTCGCGCCCGCTTAGCTGTGAGTTGAATGCGTAGACGATCGTGTGATCGTAGCCTTTGCGGTAATCGTGGACGATGATCTCACAGTTATCTCCGAGAAACTTTTGAAGTCCTTCGAGAAAACGGATGAGAAACTGAAAGTCCATGTAGTTGGAAATTTCCATGAATACCTCCTTTGGGGTGCTCTGTGCCCCGAGTGTGTATCGCAAAATTTTGCGTCTTAAAATAATTCGGAAAATGAAATGCACAGGGATTGTCTTTCTTTTGTCAAAGTTCCTGAAAAAAATTTTATCGCGTTCATTTTGCTGCGTCAATCCTGTTTCTATAGAAAAAAGTTAGTAGATAGGGAACATAAATAAGAGAATGTTCTCCTTTTTTGTTTAAAAATCAAAAATTCAGGTACAAGATAACGGGAAATGAGAGCAAACCTGTTTCTTTCATCATACTCTCAGACAAACTGTTTGTCAATTAACAAACCAAACTGTAAGTTTTTCTTGACAATTTGTCAGTGCATCCCTATAATTGAGAAAAAATCAAACAGACAGTTAGTCAAACAAAAAATAAGTTTGGAAAAATACAAACTGAAAGTGAGGGAGCAGGATGGACAGGGACAGTTATGTATATAAGACACCGGCTTCAAAGCTGGTACAGGTGGCTGCGATTGCGGCGGAATACAAAGGCAGACCGGATATGCTGATGACAGTGATCATCCGGGCGCAGAAGGTTGTGTCGGCATTTTCCAAGGAGGTGGCGTCAGTCATCGCCAGGGAGATGGATATTCCGATGAACAAGGTGTACAGTTTCATCACCTTTTATGCGATGCTGTCGGTAAAACCGAGGGGGCGCTACATCGTCCGGATGTGCAAGAGCGCGCCGTGCCACGTACATGGGGCGCAGGCAGTCGTTCAGGCGCTGGAGGATCAGCTCGGCATCAGCATCGGGGAGACGACCGAGGACGGAAGGTTCACCCTGGAATACTGTCCCTGCCTGGGACTCTGTGAAATATCCCCGGCGATCATGATCAATGAGCACGTGTACGGCAACCTGACGCCGGAATCGGTGCGGGATATTATCAAACAATATATACGGGAGGATGTGGAATAGTATGGAGGAAATGCACGTATTGCTGAAAAACCGCGGCAAGATTAATCCGAGAAGTTCACAGGAGTATGCGGACCGCGGCGGATTTGAAGCGCTGAAAAAAGCACTTTCGATGGATAGTGAAGCGATTATCGATGTGATCCGCGCCTCCGGACTTCGTGGACGCGGCGGTGCGGGATTCCCGACCTACCGCAAGATGGAGTTTACCGCCCATGCATCTGACCCGACGAGATACATCGTCTGTAACGCCGATGAGGGAGAGCCGGGAACGAATAAAGACCGGATTCTTCTCTCGACCGACCCGTGTGCGGTCTTCGAGGGCATGGCGATTGCTGGAAAAGCAGTCGGCGCCCATACCGGATATATCTATCTGAGAGCCGAGTATACATATTTGTTCCCGGTATTAAAAGATGCGCTGGAGGATGCGGAAAAACGCGGATTTTTAGGAAAAAATATGATGGAGAGCGGTTTTGACTTTGAAATCAAGTTCCGCTCCGGTGCGGGTGCTTACGTCTGCGGCGAGGAGACGGCATTGTTTGAGTCCATTGAGGGAAAACGAGGCGAGCCACGTTTCCGTCCGCCGTTTCCAAGCATTCACGGACTCTTTGGAAAACCGACCATGTTAAATAACGTAGAGACGCTGGCGAATATTGCACCGATCCTCTTAAACGGAGCGGAGTGGTACCGCAGCATCGGCACGGCAAACAGCCCTGGCACGAAACTTTTTACGGTCTGTGGAAATGTGGTCCGCAGGGGCGTATTTGAATTTCCGATGGGCGTGAACCTCAAAGATATCATTTATGAGGTGTGCGGCGGTATCGCGGATGGAAAAGGGCTTCTGGGCGTGCAGACCGGTGGTACCTCCGGTGCGATCATCAATGCAGATCAGATCGATATGACACTGGATATTGATACAGTTTCGGCATCCGGCGGACGTCTTGGCTGCGGTACGATTCTGGTCATCGACGACAGCAACTGTATTGTAGATATTGTGCGAAACAATTTGGACTTCTTCCGCGGCGAGTCATGCGGAAAATGTACACCGTGCCGCGAGGGCGGCCAGCAGCTGTACAATCTGGTTACCCGCATCAGCCGGGGGCTGGCGACTCTGCCGGATCTGGAAAAAATCGATGAGCTGACGGAGACGATGCGTCTGACCGCACTTTGTGGTCTGGGACATTCGACCGCAGTTCCGGTGCAGACGAGTATCCAGAACTTCCGAAAGGAATATCTGGCGCACATTGATCGGGATTACTGCCCGGTCTGTACACAGGCAGCTGTGGCGGAAGGCATTTATGAAGCAGAAGAAGATTATAGAAACGATGGAAACAGCCGGATAGGAAGACAGCATGCAGCAGTCGGTGAACGTGATGTCATATATGATTCGTATGACGCGTATGCAAGACACCGCAGCCGGGGAACATCCTATGCGGGACAGTTTAAACGGAGAGGGGGAAGAGAAGCATGATGGTACATCTGACAATCGACGGACAGCCGGTAGAGGTGGAGGAAGGAACGACGATCCTCCAGGCGGCGAAGAAAGCCTGTATCCACATTCCGACTCTCTGCTATCATGAGGATTTGAGCATCAAGGCGGTCTGCCGTATCTGTGTGGTTGAGGTAGAAGGACAGAGACTTCTTCCGACCGCGTGCAGTACACCTGTTTCGGAGGGAATGGTCGTGCAGACGGCATCCCCGAAGGTACTGAAAGCGAGAAGAAATATTCTGGAACTGATTTTTGCGAGACATCCGCAGGAATGCCTCGTATGTCCGAAGGACGGAAAATGCGATCTGCAGAAGGTGGCGCAGGATGTCGGAATGCACCTCGATATCCGCTATGACAAGCAGCTCCGCCATCAGAAGGAGGACTGGAGTTCTCCGGCCATCATGCGGAATCCGCAGAAATGTATTCTGTGCGGGCGTTGTATGGAGGTCTGCAATGAGATTCAGGGAATCAACGTCCTTTCGAAGGAAAACCGTGGATTCCATACGCTGATTGCCCCGGCCTATGGGGAAAAACTGGCTGATACCAATTGTATTAACTGCGGCCAGTGCGTGCAGGTGTGTCCGACCGGAGCATTGACGGTGCATTATCATACCTACGGGTTATATCGCCAGAAAGAATTAGGCAAAAAACTGATTATCCAGGTGGCTCCGTCCGTCCGCATTACGCTGGCGGAGGCACTGGGTGAGCAGCCGGGTGTTGTCAGCACGGGACGTCTGGTGTCGGCACTTAAGCGCCTGGGCTTTTACAAGGTATTTGATTCTGATTTTTCCGCGGATCTGACGATCCTGGAGGAGGGAACGGAACTGTTAAACCGCCTGCAGAATGGCGGAACTCTGCCGATGATCACCTCCTGCTGTCCGGCGTGGGTTAAATATTGTGAGACTTACGCGCCGGAGTACACGAAGCATTTATCGACGGCAAAATCCCCGCAGCAGATGTTCGGTGCGCTGATCAAGACCTGGTTTGCGAAGCGCGAGGGCATCGATCCGGGTGAGATCTGCAGTGTTTCTGTTATGCCGTGTACGGCAAAGAAATTTGAGTGTACCCGTCCGGAAATGAGGGACAGCGGCTATCAGGATGTGGATATTTCCATCACGGTACAGGAACTGGCAGCGCTGATCCGTGCCGGTGGAATCGATTTTTCTGAGCTTCCGGATACGCCGTTTGACGATCCATTTGGCGAAGGAAGCGGCGCGGGACTTATTTTCGGTGCGACTGGCGGCGTCATGGAGGCGGCACTCCGCACCGTTTATGCGGTGGTAACCGGCAAAGAGATGGAACATCTAGACTATACACCGGTCCGCGGTTTCGAGGGAATCAAGGAATCGCAGGTTGATTTGAACGGCAGAGTGATCAAGGTAGCCGTGGCACACGGCATCAAGAATGCCAAGATTCTGCTGGAAAAGGTAAAGAACGGAACCGCCGATTATCAGTTTATCGAGATCATGGCGTGTCCGGGCGGCTGCATCGGCGGCGGTGGAAATCCGCCTAAGACATGGTCGATCATGGAGAAGCGGAAGAAAGCCATCTATGAGGCAGAGGCAGAGCTTCCGGTCAGACAGTCGCACAAGAACCCGGCGATCCAGAAAATTTATGAGACGTATCTGGGAGAACCGTGTGGGGAGCTGTCACATAAGCTGCTGCATACAGAGTACTGCAACCGGCAGGATCTGTTGCAATAGATTATGTTATTGATCTTCCCAAGTCTCAATCCGCGCCTTACGGTTCAAAATCCCTTTCTCCCATATCATTAAATGCATCTTAAATTCAATCGAATCCTGCGCTGTCGTAAAGGGTTCTTCACGCAGCAGTTCGGAGCGGATGCCGCGCTTTTCAAGCTCTTTCTGTCTTTTTTTGGCAAAAAGTTCGAGAGCCAGGTGACGGGTCTGCTGGGCTTTTCCGAAGGTGCGGGACGGGTAGGCGGAAGAGGCTTTTTGAAGCTTCCGGGTCAGGAGATCGACTGTCTTGGCATGGGCGTTCCGGTGCAGGAGGCGGGCAATCTGACGGGCGCGGCGCTTGGTGGGGTGCTGCTCATAGTCTTTCAGGCGATGTAGCAGTTTTGGATCACTGGCTTCGACGGCGATGGATTGGAAGACGCGCGAAGCGTCTTCGGAGAGATGCCAGGGATTTTCACGGATGACGCGGTATTTTTCCGGGACCGCCGGGTAGCAGCAGACGTTCAGTGGGGGAAATTCCGCGAGGGAGGCAAGCTCCCGCTCGTTTGCGTTGCAGGAGTTTTCCCCCAGATAGTCGAGTTTGTCGCGCAGGATGGCGATGCGGTATTCGAGCTGGCGGAGGTATTCGTAGCCTTTCATCCAGAAGTGCCCGAGCTGACTGTAGTCATAGTAGTGATTTTCGAGAGTCAGATCTTCGAAAAAGAGTGTGACAACCGAGTCTCCCTGATGGACGATCAGGGCATAGCGTTCGTTTTCATCCTGGGTTAAGAGGGCATCGAGTTCGCCCTCGTATGCCGGATCGTAGGTACCGGTCAGGCGGGCGTTGTGGAAGAGAAGGAAACTTTCGACTGCATCATTCATCAGGTAAACCAGGCGGATCGTGTCGGGAGCAGAAGTGCCGGTTTCCGGGAGAATAAGTTCGAACTGGTTTTCGGATAATAGTAATTCTAACATGGAAAAGGGATCCATTTTATAAAACTCCTTAATGTATAAAAATCAAAATGTTTTCCGACACAGGCAGAAAAACGGAGCCAGTGACTATCGTATTCTCAATACAGGAAAACATAGAACAATCATGGTAATTATAAGAGAAATAAGAAGAGGATGCAAGAGAAGAGCAATGCTGCTGCCGGATTGTACAAAATTTTCAGCTCAGAAAAATTTTTCCAGTGAATCGTAACATTTTCTATGTTTCACAAAAAAAGATAGTAAAACCGCGCGATTCGTGTTAATATAAGAAAGCATAAGAATAATCGCGGTGTTTTTGCAGCGGCGGTGAAAACCGCAAAGCTGCGTAAGAGACTGCAAGTATGAATAGAAAGGAAAATTTATCATGGAAATCACAAAAGCAACCACGATGGGCGAGATGCTTCAGTATGATATGGGTATTGCATATGTTCTGATGGAGGCAGGCATGCACTGTGTTGGCTGTCCGTCTTCGATCGGTGAGTCTCTGGAGGAGGCCTGCATGGTACATGGTCTGAACGCAGACGAGGTTATGGCAAACATCCAGGAGTACCTGAACGCAAAGAAAGAGTCTGAGCAGGCTGAATAATCGGAACTTAGATGTTCGATAAAATTTCGGATAAAAAGACGCTGTGTACGAAGTAATGAGGCTTCAGCATAGCGTCTTTTTCGTTGTTTTATAGGAAAGAACGCCTCATAAAGCAAGAGTGAAAAATGCTCGGATTGTTGTTTAGAGACTGAAAATTGTGTAAAAATAGTATACATTACAGAATTGACGTGATAAAAAGAACCCGTTATAATTGCGATAAAAATATTTTTACTTTTTTTCCGGGAGAGAGACTAAAACATATAACCGGATAAAAGCGGGTAGCTGATAGAGTACATAGAGATACAATGGAGGGATGGGAGTATGTTCAGTAAGCGTGAGTATGAATACGTGATGGAAATTGCGAAGGAAGGAAGTTTTTCAAAAGCAGCCCAGAAACTCTATATTTCCCAGCCGGCGCTCAGCGGTGCGATTAAAAAGATTGAGAAAGAGTTATATGGGATCTCGCTTTTTGACCGGAATGTGAACCCGGTGGCACTGACCCCGGCGGGGCAGTATTATCTGGAAAAAACGCGGAAGATATACGAGCTCAGCAATGAGATGGAGCAGCATTTTGCAGAGCTGGCGGGTATCCGTTCCGGTGTGATTAACATCGGAAGCTCCGGATATTTCTGTGCGTATTTTCTTCCGGAGGTGATCCGGGGCTATTGCAGACTGAATCCAAAGTGCCGGATCAACGTGACGGAGACGGATATTTCAGGGATGGATGCGGGGCTTAGAACCGGGCAGTTTGATATCACGATGGATGTCGAGGCACTCGACCCGGAGATGTTTGAGAGTGTGACGCTGGGGTATGAGTATATGATTATGGCGGTTCCTGCTTCCTTTGCTGTGAATGAGAAGCTGAAAGAGTTTCAGATCTCCAGGGAATCAATCCTGGAGCGGAGTTTTCTGGATGAAGCGGTGCGTGCGGTGGACCTTTCCAAAGTCTCGAAAGAACCATTTCTGATGCTGAAAAAGAATCAGGATTCTTATAAAAGGAGTATGGATATCTGCGCCCACGCTGGTTTCGAGCCGAAGGTGATTATGTATTTTGATCAGCTTCAGACTGCCTATAATGTGGCGCGGAGCGGACAGTCCGGTATCATCTTTTTTAGGGATGCACTGCTGAAATACACAGAGAAAACGGAAAAACTCTGTTATTACAAGATTGGCGATCCGCTGGCAAAGCGTGCAATCCTTTTGTCGATGAAGCGCTATCCGGGCGTGGGGGCAACAGTAGATGATTTTATCAAATACATTCTACTGGCTAAAAAATAGTTTAAAATTTCACAAAATACTGATAGAAAATTGCTTATAGTGCCATATTTAAAAATAACTCGGATTTTTAACCAGATAAAATACTGGAGTATATCCCATAGCTGAAAAAATAGAAACTTGGATGCAGAGCCTGGGCGGCGGCTATTCCCATGACTGTGCGAAAGCGATTGCACTGGTGCCGTTTTTCAAGGCTGCATATTAAAATAAGTGTTCAAATTCTCAGTGTCATGGACAGGCATAAGGATTCTCCTATGGACATCAAACATACTACTAGAATGATTAACTTATAAAAGCAATAATAAAACGATTATATATATTTAAAATCATACGTCTGGAACAGGCATTTCCACTTCCTCCAACTACAAGGAAAGCCTGTATCCAGGCGTATTTTCGCTTATTAGGGAAGGTCAAGTATCATTTTAGACACGTTATGGTCCATAACCATTTACCTATACGTCCATATTCGAAAGAGAGTTGGAACATTTTTGGTGGGAATGGTAAAGTAATGTCAGAAAGAAACAGAGAGCTTCAAGAGGTTGGGTTTCAGACGCTGAAACAAAATGAAAAGAAACAGACAAATAGAACTTCTGAAGAAGCAATCTCTGACAGATAAAGGAGGAAACCATATGAGATTTGCAACTATCAAAGTGAACGGAACAGAAAAAGCCGGTATCGTCTTAAAGAATGGAGTGCTTCCGATTGAGGCACTGAATGCAGCAAAGGGAACTGCATGGGCCGAGGATGTCATGAGTCTCATCCAGAAGCAGCAGATTCCGGGACTGACAAAATGGTATAACGCAGGCGGCAAGGAAGAGCTGGAGAGCATTCCGGGACTGGTTCCGAGTGAGAAAGTTGTATATGGACCGCTCTACCGCAATCCGAAACGTATCTTTGGTATCGGTCTTAACTATGCAGACCACGCTGGAGACATCGGTTCCGCAGCTCCGAAGGGATTTCCGGGAAGCTTCTTCAAACAGGCAGACACCCTGATTGGTCCGGACGATGAAATCCTGCTTCCGAAGTTGAAAGAAGCACAGAAAACTACCGCAGAGGCAGAGCTTGGAATCATCATGGGCAAGGATTGCAGAGATATATCCGAAGAAAACTGGCAGGATGCCATCGTCGGTTACACCACCATCCTTGATATGACTGAGGAATCCATCTTAAAGGGAAATGATTATGTAAGCGGCAACCCGAGATATTTAACCATCGTAAAGAACTTCCCGACCTTCTTCTCCTTCGGTCCGGAGCTTGTAACCCCGGATGAGGTACCGGATGTCAATGAACTTCTGGTCCAGAGTGTTCACAACGGTGAAGTTCATGCAGAAAACGTAGTAGCAAACATGACCCACAGACCGCCGCGTCTGGTATCCCTGCACAGCAGCATCCAGGGATGGTACGCAGGAGACATCCTTTCCACCGGAACACCGAGAGCGTTCCACATCCAGGATGGCGATGTAGCAGAGTGCCGCATCACCGGACCGGACGGATTCGAGATGACACCACTTGTAAACCCGGTTGTTGACTTAAAAAAACATCCGGAAAAGGAAGTGTAGGAAAATAAAAAATTCAAACAGAACATTCAAATCATTTTATATATTCATTTTACAGGAGGTAACAGTATGGATTTAGGATTAAAAGACAAGGTAGTTCTCTGTATGGCATCAGCAGCCGGACTTGGCAAGGGAATTGCAACCGAGATGGCAAGAGAAGGTGCAAAGGTTATGATTTGTACCGCAGAACCGTTTAAAGATCAGCTTCTGGAAGCACAGGCTGAGATTGAGAAAGAAACCGGAAACCGTCCGGAGACCTTCCTCTGCGATGTTAACAAGGCGGAGGACATCGAGGCACTTGTAAAACACACCGTTGAAACACTGGGCGATATCTACGCACTCGTAAATATGTGTCCGGGTCCGAAGCCGGGACCGTTCGTAAGCTTTGATGATGCGGCATGGGAGGGCGCTTTTGAGATGTGCCTGCTCTCCTACGTAAGAACCATCCGTGCGGTACTCCCGTCCATGAAACGTCTCGGCGGCGGCCGTATCGTAAACTCAACTTCTTCTTCCGTTAAGGACTGCCTGGACAACCTGATTCTTTCCAATACCATGAGAATGGGCGTTGTCGGCATGAGCAAGACCCTGGCGAGTGAGGTCGGCAAAGACAATATCTTAGTCAATGTCATTGGACCAGGTCGTATCGGCACCGCAAGAATTGAGAATCTGAACAAGATGCGTGCAGACAAGGCTGGCATCAGCGTAGCAGATTACGAGAAGGAAGACCTGAAGAAGTTCCCGATGGGACGCTACGGCACCATCGATGAATACGGACGTCTGGCTACATGGCTGTGCTCCGAGGCGAATACATACGTATCTGGTCAGACCATCCTGTTAGACGGTGCGATGACAAGAGCATACTAATTGCAAAACATGGCAAAGATGCATTTCCGGAATGCAGGACATCCGGAAGAGTTCACGGAAGGCATGTTTTGCAGGTGAATTGGGAAATTTACCCGGAACTGCAGATACCTCTCTCCCGGAGGACATTTGGGGAAATGAAATCTGGGAGAGAATATAGCATAGAGGAGGTTGTTTAAAGCAGGCACTTTTGAAATAGAAAGTGCTGTGAAACAACATGGTGGTCACATATGTGTGAACAGTAAGTGAGGGTATTGCATAAGAAGGGGAATATTCATGAAAGAAAAAAAGAAATTGAGCTTGGCGACAAAGACGTTCATCGGTTTTGGCCTTGGTATTGTCATCGGACTCGTATTTGGAGAAAAAGCAACCATTGTAAAACCTCTGGGAACCATCTTTTTAAATATGATTAAAATGATTGTCGTTCCGATGGTATTCTTTTCCATCACAGCGGGAGTCGCGAGCTTAGGAGACTTGAAAAAGCTTCGGAACATTGGCGTGAAGGTGGTTGGACTGTATGCGCTGACATCTGCACTCTGTGTAGGATTAGGGCTTATCATGGCAAACATCATCAATCCAGGAAAAGGATTTGATTTAACCGCGTTATCACAATCGACTGATTATGAGGCGCAGGCGATGCCGAGTATCATTGATACGTTAATCGATATGTTCCCATCCAACATTTTCACTTCTTTTACCAACACAAATATGCTGCAGATTATCGTATTTTCGGTATTCTTAGGCGTAGCACTTATCATGATGGGAAAAGAGGGGGAACGCCTTTTAGCAGGTGTACAGAGCTGTGCCAATGCAATGTATAAAATCACAGCTATTGTTATGGAGTTTTCTCCGATTGGTGTATGTGCACTGTTAGCAGATTCAGTTGGTGCATATGGTCTGAAAATCTTTGGACCGCTCGGAAAGCTGATTCTCACGGTTTATGCTTCCGATGTAATCCTTGTTTTACTGATGTATATTCCGATGGTAGCGCTTCTGGCAAAGTTCCCGGTAAAGAAATGGCTGCAGGGTATCTGGAAAGTATGGGTTGTAACGGCCAGCACCACCAGCAGCAGCGGTTCTCTTCCGATCACAACCTCTGTTACGAATGATGAGTTTGGCGTATCTTCCGAGTTATCATCGTTCTCCCTGCCGCTTGGCGCAACCATCAACATGAATGGTGGATGTATCTACTATGCAGCAGCTATCGTCATGACGGCACAGATTTATGGAATGAACCTGACACCGTCCGCATTGGTAAACATTATTATTTCTACTGTATTAGTAGCTATGGGCTGTCCGGGTGTTCCGGGAGGCGCGATCATCATGACCACGATTCTTCTGACGAACATGGGACTTCCGCTGGAGATTGTAGGTCTGATTGCCGGTATCTTCCGACTGATTGATATGGCAAATACAACCTTTAACGTAACCGGTGATGTGGTAACTACCATGGTAGTAGCACGCAGCGAGGGCATGATGCATACGCTGGGAACTGGTGCGGAAACCGAGACGAAGGCAGCGTAAGGGCTGGAGAACAGAAAAACGGAATTCCGGCCGGCTACCAGGAAAAATAAAATATTCTTGGAAAAGTGTCAGCAGATGCGGACCAATGAGAATCTGAGAGTATATGCAGAATGAAAAGGAGATTTTATTATGGATAAATTATTCGCAAAAAGAATGGATGAACTGGTTCCGTCTGGAATCCGTAAAGTAAACGAAAAGGCGCTGGCAATGGAGCGCGCAGGAGAGACGGTCATTCACTTTGAGTTAGGGCGTCCGGATTTCGATACACCGGAATACATCAAGAATGCCTGCATCGAGGATATCAAAAAAGGCGATGTATTCTATACTTCCAACTTTGGTACCATGGAGCTGCGGGAGGCGATTGCCTGGAAATTAAAGACGCAGAACAATGTAGAGTACAAACCGACTGAGATCATCGTCAGTGTAGGTCTTTCCGAGGCAGTTTTTGATGTCATGGCAGCAATTCTCGACGAGGGCGATGAGGTTCTGGTTCCGAATCCGGGCTGGTTAAACTACTTAAATGTTCCGAAGCTTCTGGGCGCGGTTCCGATTACCTATACATTGAAAGAGGAGAATGATTACCAGATTGATCTGGATGAGATTCGTGCAAAGGTTACCCCACGGACCAAGGCACTCGTTCTTATCACTCCGAGCAATCCGACCGGCGGTGTGCTGGCAGAGGATGTGCTGAAAGAACTGGCAGAGATTGCTGTGAAGAACGATATCATGATTATATCAGATGAGGTATATGAGAGACTGTTATACGATGATGCAAAACACATCAGCATCGCCTCTCTTCCGGGCATGAAGGAGAGAACCATCACATTAAACGGCTTCTCCAAAGCATACTCCATGACCGGCTGGCGTCTCGGCTACGCAGCCTGCAGCGAAGAGATTGTCAAGACTGTCAATAAGCTGCATCAGCACGTGGTTACCTGTGCAAGTTCCTTCGTACAGAAAGCCGGCGTCGTAGCGCTGAAAGAAGAGAAGAACGAAGTAGCAGACATGGTAAAAGAGTATCAGAGACGCCGCGACTATGCAGTTAAAGCAATCAACGAGATCGACGGACTGAGCTGCCGTTGCCCGAAGGGTGCATTCTACATCTTCATCAACATCGAAAAGCTTGGCATGAGCGGCCAGGAATTTGCTCCGCTGCTTCTTGAAAATGCCAAGGTAGCAATGGTACCGGGTGATGTATTCGGAAGCGAAGGCGACCACTATATCCGTATGTCCTTTGCAAACAGCTATGAGAATGTTGTTGAGGGATGCAAGAGACTGAAGGAATTTGTGGAGAAGATTCGTAAGTAAAAGTTACTTAAAAAATTTGCTTTACGAATTGAAAGACCGAGTGAATGGTCGGAATCTGGATAAGGAAGAATAGTAGAATAAAAATTCTTCAAATGTTAAATAAATTCGACCAAGAAATGATAGAAAAATATGAAATAAAACACAGGCAGCTTCGACGGATATCGTCTAGGCTGCCTGTGTCTATTAGGGGCTGAAGTCCCATTTTGTACGTTTTGTGCAAAAATTCTAAAATATATGTAGAAACAGAATGCACAGAGAAAGAGCAAATTCTTATGCCTTAATCTTCTTTTCCTCCAGATTCCGGTAATACTCCTTCACCATATCGATAAAATCCTTCGCGTGTGGTGAAATAATGCTGTTCTTCTTATATAAAAGCAGCAGCGGCACGCTGAACGGTGGATTGTCTACGGTGAAGAATGCAAGCTGCTCCACGTGGGCAGTGTGGCGGATTCCGCCTTCCGGGAGGAAGGTGATGCCGAACCCTCTTGCCGCCAGGTTGACCGAAGTCGTACTGCTGGTGGTGTATAGGGCATCCTTTGGTTCCATATTCATCTTGGCAAAGAGGTTTTTCATGGCGTGTCCCATGACCTGATCCTCCTGCAGCAGGATGAAGCGTTCCCGGCGCAGCTTTTTCATGTCGATTGGAAGCGGATGGTCCGGAGTGCCTGCTTCCAGACCGCGGATAGCCGGATGGTCCTTGCTGGCTACCAGAAGGAGGCGCTCATTGAAGATGGTGTCATAGACGAAATCATCCAGATTGAGCGGCATATTCATCAGGGCAAAATCGATCTGATCCTCCTGTAACAGCTTGGAAAGCTGGGCAGTGTGGTGTTCACGTAAGGTGATGCGGACATCCGGGTGGCTTTCAGAGTAGCTTGGCAGGATATCCGGCAGCAGGACGGATCCGCGCCACAGCGTCATGCCGACATTCAGAGTACGGCTGCGTCCCGTTTTCAGCTCGCCGAGCTGTTCCTCAAACTGCCCGGTCAGGACTCCGACACTTTCCAGATAACGCATATAGATTTTTCCTGCCTCAGTTAGTTTGAGCGGCATATGGCTGCGATCGAAGAGCTTGACACCTAATTCCTTTTCGGTTCGTGCGATACACTGGCTTAAATATGGCTGTGACAGATATAATTTTTCAGCCGCTTTGGAAATGCTTCCCTCACGGACGGTGGTAATAAAATACTCCGGGTTTTTAATATACATTTTTCCGCCTCCATTTAGCTTAATTAGCCTTTGCTTTATAGGACTATTTTTAAATGCTTATACTATTGTAAAAAAACAATATTTATATTCTCGTTCCGGGGATGGTATTTCAAGTTGATGCGTGTTATATTATAGCCATCAGGAAAAAACAAGAGTTTTCACTTAGAAGTATCCTAATAATATATAATAATATTACAATAGCGATATGTCAAGTGAAGAACCGACCTGATTCTATACCAATCCCTTTTATGTATAAGTATTGACAGGTATCCGTTACCAGTTTATTTCTTTTTATTTATGTAAACCCTATTGCATCAACCCTCCATGTGCGGTCAGAAGCCAATGACAGCACTACAGCAGTTATCCGAAGATTCCCTCTTGGAGGATAACATGCGTTTCCACGGAATTGCTGCCGATTGGGTAACGGATTTCAAGGCAGAAGTGGAGCAAAGATTTAATAAAAAACCGTTTAGTCAGGAGTTGACCCCTCCTAGCTGGACGGTTTTTTATTGTCTGGATAAGTAAGGTGGAATAGCTTGAGCACATTATATACCCCATTTTTAACTAGGTTTTTTCAAAAACCCGCTCATTCTTGCTTGTATTTTTTCAATTTTCCTATATAATAATAAAGAACGTAGATGAAGCTTTTACCTTTATTGCTACAAACTATGTACGCAGCAAATGTTTACAGGCGGGGAGTTCCTGCTGTGAGATTCCGTGTGATACAATCACAATAAAGGCAGGCGTGCATACACTAAGAAGAAAGGCGGATTTATTAGTTATGAAACAGTTGATTTATCTGGACAATGCGGCGACAACCAAAACGCGTCCGGAAGTAGTGGAGGCAATGCTCCCGTATTTTACGGAGTATTACGGCAACCCGTCTTCCGTTTATGAATTTTCGGCAGAGCCGAAGAGAGCGATTGCACAGGCTCGCGAGACGATCGCGAAAGCGCTGGGCGCAAAGTCCAACGAGATTTACTTTACCTACGGCGGCACGGAGTCTGATAACTGGGCGCTGATTTCCACAGCAGAGGCATATCAGGCAAAGGGCAAGCACATTATCACGACCAAGATTGAGCACCATGCGATTCTGCACACCTGTGAGTACCTGGAGCAGAGAGGTTTTGAGGTTACTTATCTGGATGTAGATGAGTTCGGTGTTGTTAAATTAGACGAGCTGGAGAAGGCGATCCGTCCGGACACCATCCTCATCTCTGTTATGTTTGCAAACAATGAGATCGGTACGATTGAGCCGATCAAGGAAATTGGTGAGATTGCGAAGAAACACGGCATTTTATTCCACACCGATGCGGTACAGGCATTTTGTCATGTTCCGATCAATGTAGATGAGTGCCATATCGATATGCTCAGTTCCAGCGCCCACAAGTTAAATGGACCGAAGGGAACCGGCTTCCTTTATATCCGTACCGGATTAAAGACTCGTTCCTTCATCCACGGCGGCGCACAGGAGCGTAAACGCCGCGGCGGTACCGAGAATACGGCTGGTATCGTAGGATTCGGCAAGGCAGTTGAGATTGCGATGGCGACGATGGAAGAGCGCACAGCAAAAGAAAAAGCGATGCGTGACCACCTGATCGAGCGTGTATTAAAAGAAATTCCATTTGCACGCCTCAACGGACATCCCTCCCAGAGACTTTCCAACAATGCAAACTTTGCATTCCAGTTCATCGAGGGTGAATCCATGCTGATCATGCTTGACATGGAAGGCATCTGTGGTTCCAGCGGTTCTGCATGTACCTCCGGATCCCTGGATCCGTCCCATGTACTTCTGGCGATCGGGCTGCCGCATGAGATTGCACACGGTTCCCTGCGTCTGACCCTGTCAGCCGAGACAACCATGGAGCAGATTGATTTCACGGTAGACTGCTTAAAGAAGATTGTAGAACGTCTTCGTTCTATGTCTCCACTGTATGAGGATTACATTAAGAAACATCCGCAGCAGTAAGATTTAGACATTTTAAGCAAAATGAACATCCACAGATAGGTACTTTTGCAACTGAAAGTGCCGTAGGATAACGTGGTGGCAGCAGAAATTTGCCGTATTTAAAGACGAAAGCACGGCAAATTCCGTTACTGTACACATACACAGTGAATGAAGATATAGAGAGGAAACACCCGATGTATTCAGAGAAAGTAATGGATCATTTCCAGCATCCGAGAAATGTAGGCGAGATTGAAAATGCCAGCGGTATGGGTACCGTCGGCAACGCAAAATGCGGTGATATTATGCGTATTTACCTGGATATCGATGACAACCAGATCATCCAGGATGTAAAATTTAAAACATTTGGCTGCGGTGCAGCCGTTGCGACCAGTAGCATGGCGACCGAGATGGTAAAAGGAAAAACTATCCAGGAAGCGATGGAAGTTACCAACAAAGCCGTTATGGAGGCACTGGACGGACTTCCGCCAGTTAAGGTACACTGTTCTCTGCTCGCAGAGGAGGCAATTCACGCTGCTCTCTGGGATTATGCTCAGAAGAATGGCATTGAGATCAAAGGACTCGTAAAACCGAAGACGGATATCGGCGAGGAAGACGTCGAAGAAGAGTATTGATGAAAAAGAAAAAAGTAGTAGTCGGCATGTCAGGAGGAGTTGACTCCTCCGTGGCTGCCTGGCTTTTAAAAGAACAAGGATACGATGTGATCGGCGTCACAATGCAGATCTGGCAGGATGAGACGAATGTAGAGCAGGAAGAGCACGGCGGCTGCTGTGGTCTGAGCGCTGTCGATGATGCCAGACGGGTTGCAGAACGGCTTGAGATCCCGTATTACGTGATGAACTTCAAAAAAGAGTTCAAAGAAAATGTCATGGATTACTTTGTACAGGAATATCTGGACGGGCACACACCGAATCCATGTATTGCCTGTAACCGATATGTAAAATGGGAGTCCCTTTTGCAGAGAAGTCTGGAAATTGGGGCTGATTATATTGCAACGGGACATTATGCGCGCGTGAGGAAGCTGCCGAATGGCCGCTATGCGATCTGCAAGTCTGCGACGGCGGCGAAGGATCAGACCTACGCGCTTTATAACCTGACCCAGCATCAGCTTGCACACACTTTGATGCCGGTCGGCGAATATACGAAAGACAAGATTCGAGAGATGGCGGAGGAGATTGGACTTTCGGTGGCACACAAGCCGGACAGTCAGGAGATCTGTTTCGTGCCGGACAACGATTATGCAAAATTTATCGAGGAAAATAGTAATTGCCGGATTGACGAAGGCAATTTTGTAGATAAGTACGGCAATATTTTAGGTCATCATAAAGGAATTACCCATTATACAGTGGGACAGAGAAAGGGCTTAAATCTGGCACTCGGTCATCCGGTGTTCGTGACGGAGATCCGTCCGGAGACGAACGAGGTTGTGATCGGGGAAAATGAGGATGTCTTTTCCAACTGCCTGACCTGCCGGAATCTCAACTGGATGGCGATTGAGGATCTGGGCGATCAGGAGATGCGCGTCAGTGCGAAGATTCGTTACAGCCACAAAGGGGCGCTCTGTACGATCCGCAAGATTGGCGAAGATCGGGTGGAATGCGTATTTGATGAGCCGCAGAGAGCGGCGACGCCGGGACAGGCAGTCGTTTTTTATGACGGCGAATATGTCGTAGGCGGCGGTACGATCGAATAATATAGAAATGAAAGAAGATTTTAATTGGGCAGAAATGTCTGTCGGCATCAAAGTTGTGCTGCGATGGGATTGATTGGAAACAGTGAATGCGCGGATCATGGAGAGGTTAGAATCTTCTGTAAGATTGGAGTTTTTTATAAATGGCAAGAGGAGAAAGCAGAAAAAGAAAGCCAGGCACACCGGATTACCGGAAACGTTTCTGGGCGGCGGTGACCGCGATTGTGGTCGCGGCGGGTTCCATTGGCGTAAGCCATGCGGGATTTACCCTTCCGAATCAGGCACAGAAGCAGGTGCAGATGGCGGCTGCTGAGACAGAACCGGCGGAACAGACAGCGAAGAAACAGGTGCCGAATGCGGCAAAGCGAAGTCTGGAGCTGGAAGATGCACAGGGCATTCAGGAGGCGGATGCAGCGGCGGTTGCGGACCAGAGCGAGCTGGAGAGTGACAAAACGACGGCGAGCGGCTTCCGGAGTGTCGATGAGACAGTGTATGCGACTGAGAACCTGCTCAACGTGCGTTCGGGCTGTGGAACGGAGTATGAGATTGTGACACAGCTGAATCAGGGCGACAGCGTGCAGCGCGTCGGTATCGGAGACGGCTGGAGCGAGGTGCTTTATAAGGACAAGAGCTGTTTTATCCGTTCCGAATACCTGACGACGACCGAGCCGGGCAGTGAGGAAGCGACGGTCACAGCGCAGGGGGCAGAAGCGGATGCACAGGGTGCACCGGTGTCCAACGGACGTATCGTAGCGATCGACGCGGGACATCAGGCAAAGGGCAATCCGGACAAAGAACCAGTTGGACCGGGCTCCTCGACCATGAAGGCGAAGGTGGCTTCCGGCACCGAAGGTGTATCGACGAAGCTGCCGGAATATGAGCTGACTTTATCAGTTTCGAAGAAGTTAAAACGGATTCTGGAAGAGAGAGGCTATCAGGTCGTCATGATCCGGGAGTCCAACGATGTCAACTTAAGCAATGCGGAGAGAGCGGAGATCGCCAACAAGAGCGGCGCCTCCATTTTTGTCCTGATTCATGGCAATTCGCTGGATAACACGACAGTCAACGGAACACTCTCCATGTGCCAGACGGCGACCAACCCGTACAACGGCGGGCTTCACGCGGCAAGCTATTCTCTTTCCAAGAAGATCACGGACTCTGTCTGCGCGGCAACCGGCTTCAAGAACCGCGGTGTGCAGGAGACAGACAGCATGAGCGGCATCAACTGGTGTAAGATACCGGTTTCCATTGTCGAGATGGGCTTTATGAGCAACCCGGAAGAAGATCAGAAGATGGCACGGGATGATTATCAGGAATTGATTGCCGGGGGAATTGCGAACGGAATTGATGCGTATTATCAGTAAATAGTGAAAAAAACAGATGACAAAAGTCAAAATATCATGTATAATAGTATAGGTGTTTCGAAGAGAAACACCTAATATCTGGAGACGTAGCGAAGCGGCCGTAACGCGGCGCACTCGAAATGCGTTTGTCGGTTCATCCCGGCACGAGGGTTCGAATCCCTCCGTCTCCGCGTCCTGGGGATCCTTGTAAATACAGGGATCCCTTATTTTATTTCATAGGAAATTGCGTCCTGTGAAACAAAAAATGCTCCGCGAGGATGCGCACTTGTGCGAAGCAGAAACATGTCGCAAGCGAAAAAGAGCTGCCACGTTTTGAGTGACAGCTCTTGGCAAATTTATGGATTTTTACCGTACCTTCGTATCTTCCGCATAAAACTCCGCATAAGCATCCTGCAAAGTCTTCAGCGTCTTCGGATCTTTTCCTCCGATTGGTTTTCCATCGAGTTCAACGGCCTGGATGCAGAGCCCGCCGGAGCTGCTGACAATGATTTCGTCGGCGTCTGCCAGTTCCTGCATGGTAAATGGTGCCTCGCTGGTCGGGATGCCGTTTTTCTCAGCTAACATCAGCAGATGTTTTAACGTGATGCCCGGAAGAATCAGATTATCTCTCGGTGGGGTGCGGAGAACGCCGTCCTTGATGATTAAGATATTGCTGTGGGCGCATTCGGTGACGCGTTCGCCGCGGTGGAAGACCGTTTCCTGGCAGCCCTGTTCGATGCAGCGCTGGTAAGCGATGACACTTGGAATCAGGTTCAGCGTCTTGATGTTGCAGTGCAGGAAACGGGTGTCCTCCATCGAGATCAGGCGGAAAGTCTTATCAAATGGAATCAGGTCGCACGGAACAGTAAAAATCATCAGATTTGGTTTTACGGTAGCAGGTGGAAACTGATGTCCACGATAGGTAGTTCCGCGGGAACACTGCCAGTACAGCATACCGTGGTCAATTTCATTGGCATCGATGCATTTCTGCAGCTCGGCACGCAGTTCTTCACGCGACATTTCAAACGGGATTTCCAGCAGCTTGCAGCTGTTGTAGAAACGGTCCAGATGGTCGTCTGCGGCAAAAATGTTGTTGTTTGCAAAGGTGGTGGCATCGTAGCAGCCATCTCCAAAATAAACGGCGCGGTCCAACATCGGGATTTTCATTTCCTCGAGGGGGCCGATTTCTCCATTGTAATATCCGACATATTTCATTGCATATACTTCCTTTCTATGTTGATTCGAAAATACCTCGTCAAGTGTTTACATTATACCACATCCGCCTATAAGATGAAATCTCCCACAGGCGGATGTGTTCTTATCATTACATATTTATTTGTCTTTATGTTTAATAATCTTATATCCGCCTACCAGCAGCGTCGGCAGCAGGTAGAAGAGGATAAATCCGTAAGACAGGTACGAATAGCCCTGCTCGATCAAGGTGACAACGCCGACGCGGGATAATACGAGTGCAGCGATCAGCGTGATGACCGTAATCAGACCGCGGTTTGTATCGGACAGCTTGGCAGCGCCCTTTTCCTCCATGGCAACGTCGAAACGGTCGATGATCATGTGGATGCAGCCAGTTGCCGTCTCAACCAGCGTCCAGCCCATAACGAGACTGAATAGTGCCATCAGTGCCGGTCCGCCGTTGACTGCCTTGATCATTTCCATCCACGGGGTTGTGACATCCGCGCCGACGATGGAGGTGTCACCGTAGAAGCACATCATCGCAAAGTAAGACAAAAACCACGGAATAACCATCAGAAGACCGGCGATCAGACCGGAAATAAAGGTTTCTTTCCGTTTGGTCTGGCGTGTCAGGGAGAACATGCCCATCGGGATGGAATTGATGTTGTAGGCAACATACAGGATACCGGTGTAAATGCACAGCGGAACAGTGACAGAGCCGTCGTAGGTGCTGGTGTCCATCGTGCTGAATACATGGGAAATGTTGCTGCCCTTGTTGACGAGTACCAGAATTGTAAACAGAATATAGCCGCCATACAGTAAAATAGTACCGATCGATTCAAATTTCTCGATCACCTTGGAACCCTTAAAGTTCAGGAGTCCGCAGATCAGAACGATCACAACGGAGCCGAGAATATTCGGAAGTCCGACCTGCTCGAAAATACTTCCAGTTGCGGCTGCCATAACGGCAATCAGCAGAATCGCGATGAGGACAGTTAAAATATCCATCATCGGCCAGAGCGGTCCAATGACCTGCTTGATATAGTTTTTATAATCGTAAACCTTGTAGATCCGGCAGATCTCAAAGGTCAGGAAGGCAAACAGGGCAAAACCGATGCCGATCGTCAGTCCGGAGATCCAGCCCATCGCTCCGAATTTTGCACCGTAAGAATAAATCTCACGTCCGGTTGCATAGCCGCCGCCAATCAGAACCGATTGCAGCAGGACGCCCGGCAGAATGTACTTGGCGTATGTGCCTTCGTAGAAATTTTTGAATTGTTTCATACCTTTCACTCACTTTCTTTTGTTGACTATTAAAAATTATAAAGGATGAATGAAAAACTTGCCAATAGAAAGAACAGATATTATAATAAGGGAAACTTATAACAAAACAGGAAAAGCCAGATCGAAAGCCCGTAAATTGGACGGCGTGATTCATTTTTCTGCTCGATCGAAAAGACGCGATTACATATAGGATATAGAAATGGGGAAATGAGATGAATTTAAAACAAATGGAATATTTTGTGGCGGCGGCGGAGCAGCTGAATTTTACGCGGGCGGCGAAAAAATGTTTTATTTCGCAGACAGCGATGACGCTGCAGATTCGGTCGTTGGAGGAGAAGATCGGGGTGCCGCTTTTTGTGCGGGACAAGCACCATGTCGAGCTGACGGCGGCGGGAAAGGTATATCTGAACGAGGCGCGGGCGATTCTGGTCCGCGCCGAGGAGGCGGCGAAGCTCGCGCGGACGGCAGCGGAAGGCGTAGCTGGGGAGCTGACGATCGGATTTATCCGGGGATATGAGCAGAGCCGTTTTTCGGAGACGCTCAGAAGTTTTCATGAGGCGTACCCGAATATTTCGATTCATCTGCTGCGGGAAAATATGAGTGCGCTCTATGAGCTGTTAGATAATGGAACCTGCGATCTTGCGTTTAATCTGTCTTTGTACACGCAGAATTACGAGGATTTAAAGCATCGATTCCTCAAACGGTTTCCGATGATGGCGGTTCTTTATCCGGGACACACGCTGGCGGGAGAGAGCCATCTGATGTACCGTGATCTGGCGCGGGAAGACTTTATCATCATGCAGCCGCAGGGACGTTCCAACGATGAGGCGGAAGAAGTATTGATTTGTTACAATAAGGGCGGTTTTATACCGAATATCGTGGCGCGTGAACGGGAGGTACAGACGGTGCTTCTGGAGGTGTCAGCGGGATTTGGCGTGGCGATTCTCCCAGAATATGCCGTCCGCCATTATCGGAATGCGCGGAATCTGGTAGTGGTTCCGCTTCTCCGCGCGGACGGCAGCCCGGAAGAGCTTGATTTTGAGATCGCATGGCGTCAGAGCAACCCGAATCCGGCGATTGAAAAGCTGCTGCAGTGGGTGGAGACACATGAGTATGTGGAATAATGAAAGCTGGAAGCTGCTGTTCATATCTGTTGAAGGGAGATTAACTGGAAAAATGAACACAACCATGTGCTTATAAAATGAAAAACAGGCATATCGCAGAGAAAAGGATGAAAATCATGCATGGATTCCTGCGGTATGCCTGTTTTGGAATAAATGGATAAGGGCTGCTATCAGTCGGGCTGCATGGTAAAAAGAGTTTGAGCGCAGTCTTTATTTAAATGGGAAAACAACCGTCAACATCCATTTAAATGCTTCCGGTGCATAAACGGCGTGCGGCTTTTTCGCCGGCATGACGAGAACTTCGCCTGCGTGAACCAGGTGCTCGACGCCATCGACCGTGAAGCGGCCGGTGCCTTCCAGAACGGTCACCATCGCATCTCCGGTGGAATCATGGGTGGAGATTTCTTCGCCTTTTGCAAATGCAAACAGAGTAACGCTGACAGCTTCGTTCTGTGCCAGAGTCTTGCTGACGATCTGACCGTCTTCTGCGTTTACCAGGCCGGCTAAAGACTGCACTTTTTCGTGAGTAATGTTTTTGATGTATGGGTATTCCATAATGAACCTCCTTAATAAAATCTCGTTTAGATATATAAATTTTCGTATTCTTTTGAGTCTGATTGAGTCCATTCGGCAGGTGTGTATGGAGAGCGGAACCTGCACGAAATGGTTGGGTAGGTCAATCGGGGGAATGGCAGATATTAATCTAAAATCCGCCCATCGATCGAAATGGTTGTTACCTGCCATGGAATGAATTTTCCGCTTGCCTGCAAGGCATTTTTAACTGCCTGTTCAATGCCTCCGCAGCATGGAACCTCCATGCGGACAACGGTCACGCTCTTGATATCGTTGCTGCGGATAATTTCGGTCAGTTTTTCGGAGTAATCGATGCTGTCCAGTTTCGGACATCCGATCAAGGTTATTTTACCATGGATAAAGTCCTGATGGAAGCGGCTGTATGCGTAAGCGGTGCAGTCGGCAGCGACCAGGAGCTTTGCCCCATCGAAATACGGTGCATGGATCGGAGCTAATTTAATCTGAACCGGCCAGTTTTGAAGGGCGCTCACCGGGATGGATGCTGAATCAGAAGGATTAAAAGTCTCGGCGCTATCTGCATGAGTATCGTCATGTTCAGAAGGAGCGCTTTCAGTGCGCTTCAGGAAACGGCTCATGGATCCTGGACATCCGCTGAATGCAGGGCGGGCGGAAGCGTTTGCAGAAGCAGCAGTATTTGCATTTTCCAGCACCTGTTTTGCCTTGCGGGCAGCCATATGAACCTGGACGGCCGCTCCATCGTAAGCCGCTGCTTCGCGCTCGACAAAAGAGATGGCACCGGTCGGACAGGCTGGCAGGCAGTCTCCCAGACCGTCACAGTAATCATCTTTTAAAAGAGCTGCCTTTCCATCAACCATGCCGATGGCGCCCTCGTGACAGGCAGAAGCGCAGAGCCCGCAGCCGTTGCATTTTTTTTGATCAATTTCAATAATTCTTCGTATCATGATAAAAACCTCGTCTTTCTTAACTTTCATGTATGAATTTCCTGTCCGTGAGGATAAAAGCACGGAACAATTACTGTTTCAATTACGAGATTAAGTATAATTGTTTTGCTGAGAAAAGTCGGTTGTTTTTACAACGTTTTTAGAAAAGCTACGGCAAATTCCGTTGTTGGACACGCCTTTACTTTCCTATATGCTTGTACTATAATTAATACTTATATAGCCAGATAAAAAGAATGGCGGAGAAAGGCTGAGAACCAGAAAAATCAAAGATAGAACGATGGAGAATGACGGAGTCAGGGGCTGTTGACTCAGCTGGTGGATAGAAGAACTTCTGAAAGCGAGGAAAAACATAAGATGAAATTTGCAAATAAAATGGACCGGTTTGGCGAGGGCGTGTTCTCCATGCTGGCGCAGATGAAGAAGAAAAAATTGGAAGAGGGGGAGATGATCGTTGATCTGAGCATCGGCGCACCGAATATTGCCCCCGCACCGCATATTTTAAAGGCGCTCAGCGAAGCCTGTCTGGTACCGGAAAATTACCTGTATGCAATTCAGGATCAGCAGGCACTTCTGGAGGCAGTGTCCGACTGGTATGCGCGCCGCTATGGAGTGGAGCTGAACCCGGAGACAGAGATTTGCTCTTTGCTCGGTTCCCAGGAGGGACTGGCGCACATCGCACTTTCGATCGTGGACGAGGGCGATGTGGTTTTGGTACCGGATCCGTGTTATCCGGTGTTTGCGGATGGTCCGTCTTTGGCGGGGGCAGAGCTTTACTATATGCCGCAGCGCGAAGAAAATCACTACATCATTGATTTGAAGGAAATTCCGGAGGAAGTCGCTCAGAAAGCGAAATTTATGATTGTTTCCTACCCGAACAATCCGACGGCGGTGCTGGCTCCAGACAGTTTCTATGAGGAATTGATTGCATTTGCAAAGAAATATGATATTATCGTTCTTCACGACAACGCCTACAGTGAGCTTGTGTTTGACGGAAGAACCTGCGGAAGTTTCCTGCGTTTTCCGGGCGCACGCGAGGTCGGCGTGGAGTTTAATTCGCTGTCAAAAACGTACGGATTGGCGGGCGCGCGCGTCGGCTTCTGTGTGGGAAATGAGGAAGTGGTCAGTCATCTGAAAACATTGAAATCCAACATGGATTATGGTATGTTCTTGCCGATTCAGAAAGCGGCGATCGCGGCGATCAGCGGTGACCAGAGCTGTGTGGCTTCGACGAGGGCGGCATATGAGAGACGGCGCGACTGTCTGTGCGACGGACTTGCATCCATCGGTTGGAAGATGGAAAAACCGGAAGGCACGATGTTTGTGTGGGCGCCGATCCCGGCAGGATTTACGGATTCGCTGGAATTTGTACAGACTTTGTTTGAAAAGGCTGGGGTTCTGGTAACACCGGGCAACGCATTTGGACCGTCGGGCGAAGGTCATGTGCGGATGGCACTGGTGCAGGACGAGGATGCGATTGCGCTGGCGGTGCGCCGGATTGCAGAGAGCGGCATTTTACAATCCAATCAGTAAAGATATAAATCAATAGAAGATAGAATGGATACAGGAATTTATAGATGAATGTGGAAAAAAATATCCGGGGAAGACAGAGAGTCCTGGTGAAGGTCTGGATCTGGCATATTGTTTTAATTTTATATATTTTGTTTATCTACTCCAATTCCATGCGTCCGGCAGTACAGTCATCGGCGGAGAGCGGACGGATCCTCCGGTTTTTGCAGAAGCTGGCAGCAGAGTCCGGAGTGGCTGTACCATGGCTGACCGAACATATTGTGCGCAAATGTGCTCATTTTATTGAATATACAGGGCTGGGAATGCTGCTTAGACAGAGTGATGCCTGTGTGCGCAGGAACCGGACTGTCTCAGAAAAAATGCGGATAGAGGATTTGGTTGATCGGGGAGATGGGACTGGGAGAATGTGTGCGCTGACACCGGACGGACATGTATGGCTGGAACTCCATCGTATCGCTATTTTTGCGGTCCCGTTTCTGGATGAGACGATTCAGCTGTTTACCGAAGGACGTTCCGGGCAGCTCAGCGATGTATGGCTGGATATGGCGGGAGCACTGACTGGAACGGTGCTGTATCTGGCAGCGAGGCGGATATATTTGCGAATAAAGAAAGAATGAAGATAGATAACACATGGAGAAAAAATATGCCAGATCGAAATATAAAAATTACCCTGCAATATGACGGAAGCCGTTATGACGGCTGGCAGAAGCAGGGAAACACGGACAAGACGATACAGGGAAAATTAGAGCAGATTCTGGAGAAAATGGCGGGGCAGGCGGTAGAGGTGCACGGTTCCGGACGGACAGATGCAGGCGTCCACGCATGGGGACAGGTGGCGAATTTCCATCTTCCGGCGTCCTGTGCCGGGATGAGCGCGGAGGAGTTGAAAGCGTACCTGAACCGCTATCTCCCGGATGATATCGCTGTTTTATCGGCACAGGAGGCGGGAACGCGTTTTCACAGCCGTTTAAATGCTGTTTCCAAGACGTACTGCTACCGGATTGAGACGGCAGCGAAGAAAAATGTATTTGAGCGCCGATATGTGTACGGTCTGGGGGAACCTCTGGACATAGCGGCCATGAGGCGGGCGGCTGCGTATCTGACAGGTGAGCACGATTTTAAAGCATTCTGCTCGTTGAAACGGATGAAAAAATCGACGGTGCGGAATCTCACTGCCATCGAGATTGCCATGCGGGAAAGTGTGTGCGAACTACATTTTCGTGGCAATGGCTTCCTATATAATATGGTAAGAATCCTGACCGGAACACTGATAGAGGTAGGACTTCATAAGCGGACACCGGAATCGGTGGCGGAGACGCTTTTTTCCTGTGACCGAGCGTTGGCGGGCTTTACGGCGCCGCCGGAGGGGCTTTTTCTGGAACGGGTCGAGTATGAATAAAGCTGCATTGATTTTTGCCAGCTGCTGCGAGGAGCTGGACAGGAATCAGAAAAAATTCATAACAAATGCAATAAGAACTGGTTTATCTGCATTAAGTTATATAGAAAGGAAATTTCGTCCATGTTTTTGATGGGGCTTTTAACGACCATGGAAGAGACGGTCGCCTATGATAAGATGAGCGATGAAAAGCTGCTTTTGCGAGTGGCAGAGGGAGATAAGGCGGCGTTTCAGCAGCTTTATCAGAATACGGATAAAACTATATACGGTTTTATTCTGTCGATTTTGCGGAATCCGCAGGACTCTGAGGAGGTCATGCAGGAGCTTTATTTAAAGGTCTGGACTTCGGCTGGAAGCTATCAGTCGCAGGGCAAACCGCTGGCGTGGATGTTTACGATCGCTAGAAATCTTTGCTATATGCGTTTCCGTGACCAGAAGCATGAAGCGGATATCGGGCTTTCGGATCTTTCTGAGATGGAGACAGGGGAATTCTGTCCCCAGATAGAGGATGCTGCGGATAAGATGGTATTACACGCAGCACTCAAAATATTAAATGAAGAAGAACGGCAGATTGTACTTCTGCGGACATCAGCGGGGTTAAAACATCGTGAGATCGCGGCAGATTTGGAGATGCCGCTGGCAACGGTGCTTTCCAAGTACAACCGTGCTATGAAAAAACTGAAAAAACACCTGAGAGAGGAGGGAGTACATTGACCGATCACTCTGAAACAGCGTGGGAACAGGATGAGATTGAGTCACATCTGCGGTCGGCGATGGACGCCCTGACTCCCAACGTATTTGATAAAATCGATCTCTCGACGCCACAGGAGATCTATGTAAAACCATCCAGACGTGTACGGATGTACCGCCGGATGCGGACCGTGGCGATGGCAGCAGCAGCCTGTCTGTGTGTGGCTGTGTTAGGAGGCGGTGTTTCATTTTACCAGAATCACCGTGTCGATTCGGTGATTGGCATCGATGTCAATCCGAGTATTGAGCTTTCCGTCAACCGGAACGAGAAAGTATTGCAGGCGAATCCGCTTAATGAGGATGCGGAGACGATCCTGGATGATATGAATTTGAAAAATGTAGACCTTGATATTGCGGTCAACGCATTGATCGGTTCGATGGTCCGGAACGGTTATCTGGATGAACTGGACAATGCGATTCTGGTTACCGTGTCCAATGAGAATGAGAAAAAGGCATCATCTTTGCGTCAGGATGTCGTAGGGGATGTAGAGTCTTCCCTGCAGGAACACGCGGTACAGGCGGTTGTCTATGACCAGCGGATGAAGGTAACCGGGGAGATTCAGGATCTGGCGGAGAAATACAATATTTCTTATGGAAAAGCGTATTTTCTGCGAGAGCTGATTCGGGATAACGACCTGACCGAAAATGATATGAAAAAATTTGCCGGTATGACGATGGAAGAGATTGCGCGGGAGATCGCGGATCGTGCTTATACGGTAGGTTATTCGAAGACGGACAGCACCATTGAGACGGATGCGGCTCTGGTTCGTGAGGTGACATTGCCGCAGACCGAGGAAGAAACCTTAGCGGAGACGACCGTGGAAAGCACCGGTCAGCCGGAAAATGAACCGACGCCGGCAGAACAGCCATCGACTGCAGTACGCCCGGTGGAGACAACCGCCGCAGCAGATGAGGACGAGGAAGAAGTCGATTCGGGAGGCAAGAAAGCGAAGATTGACTATGTAGATTACGAGAGCGGTTCGCTGAACATCGTTTTTAAGGAAAAGGTTAAATGGAAAAATCCGACCGTGTCGGTGGTAGATCCGGACGGTCAGAGCTATTCGGCGAGAATCACGGACACAGGCGGAACCTCCTGTGAGATTCACGTCAAAGGGCTTCCAGCCAATACGGAGTGCACGTTTACGCTCGGCGGAGTGGCAGTGCGGGACGGCGGTTCCTTTGGTACGGTAAAAGGCTATTTCGAGACGCCGGATATTGCGGACGATCTGATTGATGAGGATGACGACGATGCGGATGATGAGACAGTGGAGACAAAGCCGTCCGAGACATCCCGTGCGCCGGAGACACTGACAGAAGCAGTAAAAGAGAGCACGCACTCGGAGACAGAGTACAGTCAGATGGAGACAAAGCAGACGGAAAAAGAAACGAAGACAGATGCGGAGTCAGCTAATTAAAGCGGAGTGTATGAGGATATATGATTCCTGTTGCCTGAACCATGATATGTCTGGAGTTATCAGAAGTTGGATTCGGGCAGCAGGAATTTTAAGAACCATTAGAATTATTTGCAGGAAGCCTCGTGACGGAAAAATATCCGGGGCATTACGAGACTGTAAAATGTTTCGAACTGGTAAATAATTATAATTGTTCAAAAAAACATAAGTGTTTGAAAAAAATACTTGACGAAACAAAAATTTATGATATAATAATAAATGTGGCTGAGACAGCTATGAAATAAAAGATTGGGCTATCGCCAAATGGTAAGGCAACGGACTCTGACTCCGTCATTTTCAAGGTTCGAATCCTTGTAGCCCAGCTATTTTGAGACAGTGAGGATGATTCATCCTTGCTGTTTTTCTTTTATCTTTTCTATTTTTTTCTGATTGGTAGATTCTTAAAGATTCCAACGATTGACAAATTCCCTAAAGTACAATAGACTTATCTGGAAACATAATTGAGAAAAAGTTTCAATAGTATTTTTCTCTCTATGCTTTGCTTCAAAATCAGGCGGATGTAGAAGCCTGATGACATACAATGAGTTTGACTAATGAAGAGAGATGGAGGCAGAGAATGACATTAAAGGATTTACCAATAGGAAAAACTGCAACCGTTCGGGCAGTTGGCGGAGAAGGTGCACTGCGGCATCATTTTCTGGATATGGGATTGATTCCGACTGCATCGGTTACGATGGTAAAATATGCGCCGATGGGCGATCCGGTTGAGGTGCGGATTCATAGCTATGAACTGACGTTGCGCCTGGCGGATGCAGAGAAGATAGAGATTGAGAATGTACGCGAGGCAGGAACCGAAGCAGCGGACAAAAAGGAACATGGGATTCCGATGGCGCGCGCGATCGATCACCCTGGACTCGGAGAAGGTGGAAAATACCATACAAAGGCGGAGGAACACCCATTGCCGGATGGCATCGTCCTGACGTTTGCCCTGGCAGGTAATCAGAACTGTGGCAAAACGACGCTTTTTAACCAGCTGACCGGATCCAATCAGCATGTGGGGAATTTCCCGGGTGTGACGGTGGACCGGAAGGATGGCACGATCCGCGGACATGAAAATACGAAAGTGACCGACCTGCCAGGAATCTATTCCTTATCGCCATATTCGAATGAGGAGCTGGTGACGCGCCAGTTTATTTTGCAGGAGCACCCGAAGGGAATCATCAATATCGTGGATGCGACAAACATTGAGCGCAACCTGTATCTGACCATGCAGCTTCTGGAACTGGATATTCCGATGGTTCTGGCGCTTAATATGATGGACGAGGTGCGCCAGAACGGCGGTTCTGTCCGTGTCAACGAACTGGAGGAAGAACTGGGAATTCCGGTTATCCCGATCTCAGCGGCAAAGAATGAAGGAATCGGAGAGTTGATCGATCATGCGCTTCATGTAACGCATTTTCAGGAGAAACCGGGACGGCAGGATTTCTGTGATGCGGATTATCACGGTGGTGCGGTGCACCGCTGCCTGCATGGCATTATGCATCTGATCGAAGATCACGCGCAGAATGCGGGTATTCCGGTGCGCTTTGCTGCATCAAAGCTGGCAGAAGGCGATGAGGAGATTGAGGCGCGTCTGAATCTGGACACGAATGAAAAAGAGACGCTGGAACATATTATCTGCCAGATGGAGAAGGAACGCGGGCTGGATCGGGCAGCTGCGATTGCGGATATGCGGTTTGGTTTTATCGAAAAAGTCTGCAGGCAGACAGTCGTCAAACCGAGGGAAAGCCGGGAACACCAGCGAAGTGTGAAGATTGACCGTCTTCTTACCGGAACCTACACGGCGATTCCGGCATTTATTGCAATCATGGGTCTGGTATTCTGGCTGACATTTAATGTGATTGGCGCGGTCCTTTCAGATGGTCTGGAACTGGTGATTGAATGGCTGACAGAGCGGGCAGACGCAGCGCTGACAGCGGCCGGTATCAATCCGGTGCTCCATTCCCTGCTGATCGATGGTGTGTGCAATGGCGTGGGAAGTGTTTTGAGCTTTCTGCCGATCATTGTGACGCTGTTTTTCTTCCTGTCACTTTTAGAGGACAGCGGTTATATGGCACGTGTGGCGTTTGTGATGGATAAACTGCTTCGAAAGATCGGCCTTTCCGGACGGAGCATCGTGCCGATGCTGATTGGCTTTGGCTGCACGGTACCAGGAGTCATGGCAAGCCGGACGCTTTCTTCGGAGCGAGATCGAAAAATGACGATCCTGTTGACTCCGTTTATGAGCTGTTCCGCCAAGATTTCGATTTATGCGTTTTTTACCGCTGTATTTTTCCCGCATCATGGGGCGATTGTTATGATTGCACTTTATCTGTTGGGAATCCTGATGGGAATTTTGATGGCAATGCTTCTTAAAACAACTTTATTTAAGGGTGAAGCCGTTCCGTTCGTCATGGAGCTTCCGAACTACCGGATGCCGGGGGCGCGCAATGTCGCCCAGCTTCTCTGGGAAAAGGCAAGGGATTTCCTGCAGAAAGCATTCACGGTTATTTTTGTGGCGACGATTTTAATCTGGTTCCTTCAGACATTTGATCTGCACCTGAATGTTGTGTCCAATTCCCAGCAGAGTCTTCTGGCGGTTATTTCTGGTGTGATTGCACCACTGTTTGCGCCGATGGGATTAGGCGACTGGCGTGTCTGCACGGCACTTCTGACCGGATTTATGGCAAAAGAGAGTGTTGTATCAACGCTGTCGGTTCTGTTCGGGACGACTCAGAGCCTGCGTGACATTCTGACCCCTCTTTCAGCGGTCAGTCTGCTGGTTTTCTGCCTGCTCTATACGCCGTGCGTGGCAGCGATCTCATCGGTCAGACGCGAACTGGGCGGAAAATGGGCTTGCTTTGTCGTGATGGCGCAGTGCGTGATTGCGTGGATCGTAGCGTATGCGGTCTATCTTTTGCTGGGGATGGTAATGTAGGTTTTGACAGAAAGTGAACCAAGGAAAAATTTCAAGTAACAAAAGGAGCTGCTGTTTTATTCTTTTTATGGGTTTACAGTAGACAACATTTTAGAAAAATGTTTATAATAGTAGGAAGTGAAAAAATAGACAGGAAAGTAACCGGATGGACAGTCATTCGAAAAAATGGATCTGTTTTTATCGAATAGAACCAGGAGGCGGGGACGGAGTTAATGCAGACGATCAATGAAGACATCAAAAATGGCACATTTAAGCCGGTTTATCTGCTATACGGCGAAGAGGCGTTTTTGAAGCAGAGTTATAAAAAGAAGCTGCGGGCGGCGATCTCGGGCGATGATACGATGAACTACAATTATTTCGAGGGAAAAGGGCTGGATGTGAACGAGCTGATCAGTCTGGCGGACACGATGCCATTTTTCAGCGAGCGGCGTCTGATTCTGATCGAGGACAGCGGATTTTTCAAGACTTCTTCGGAGGCGCTGGCGGAGTATCTGCCGATGATGCCGGACACGACCTGCATCGTATTTGTGGAGGAGGCGGTCGATAAGCGAAACAAACTCTACAAAAAGGTCAAGGATCTGGGTCACATTGCGGAGATGAAGCGGCAGGACAGCGCGCAGCTCGCCAGATGGGCGGCGACGATCCTGGCGCAGAATGGGCGGAAGATCACGCCCTCCACGATGAATCTCTTTTTGGAGCGCGTCGGCGATGATATGGAAAACATCCGGATGGAGCTGGAAAAACTCATTTCCTACACGATGGGCAGTGAGGTAGTGACGGCAGAGGATGTGAAAGTCATCACGACCGTGCAGATCACGAACAAGATCTTCGACATGGTAGCGGCGATCACGGCGGGAAAGACGAAGCGGGCGATGGATCTGTACGAAGACCTGCTGACACTCAGGGAGCCGCCGATGCGGATCCTGTTCCTGATTGCCAGACAGTTTAACCAGCTTTTGCTGGTGCGAGAATTGCAGGCGTCCGGCGCAGACCGGGGGACGGTTGCCTCGAAATTGAAAGTACCTCCGTTCGTAGCCGGAAAACTCAGCAGCCAGGCGGCGGCATTTACGAAAGAACAGCTCATTTCCTATGTGCAGACCTGCGTGGATGCCGAGGAGGCAGTCAAGACCGGGCGGATGGGCGACCGGCTGGCGGTGGAGCTGCTGATCAGTCAGCCCAGAAGTTCCGTGCGCTGATTCTAAAGGGCAGTGCCAGCATCAGAATCAGCGGTTCTTCGGCCGGACCCGGCTGGAAAAGAAGCAACAAAAAACCATTATTCTGTCACACCCACAGAATAATGGTTTTTTAATTTGGGTTAATTTTTAATATATAATTCGAAAGATCCGCTCTGGATAATTAAGCCAGAGTATTTACAGCCTTGGAAAGACGGGATACTTTGCGGGAAGCTGTATTCTTGTGGTATACGCCCTTGGAAGTAGCCTTGTCGATCTCGCTGGTAGCAGCTAATAATGCAGCCTGTGCAGCAGCCTTATCTTTTGCAGCAACAGCAGCTTCTACTTTCTTAACAGCAGTTTTAACTTTGGATCTGATAGCCTTGTTTCTTGCAGCTCTTGTCTCTGCAACTAAGATTCTTTTTTTTGCGGATTTAATGTTAGCCAATGTAGTGTACCTCCATCATAAATTCTTTTATTTTGATTCGTAATTCATTTTGTATTTGGTTTGCATTAAAGCCTGGACACGGACAGTTCAATGTAAACATACTATTACATTCTATCGAATAAAGGCAGTATTGTCAATATCTATTTGCCTGTTTTTAGGGAAAAATTCGGAAAAAATGAAAGGGGAGCTGAAAAAGCAGCTCTTGTCAAGTTGCATAAGCGGAATAAAAAATAAAAAAATTGATCGTTCAATATGATGAAATTGTGAAAAAATAAAAAAAGTGCTTACACGAATGGAAAAAAGACGTTATAATAGCGAACCGTAACCCAAATCGAATATAGTTTGAAAAAACGCAGTGAGATTGCATACAGCAGTAGAGATCGAAACGAGTTTCCGATTTCTGCTGCCTTTTATTTTGTGAAATTTATCACGGACAGCATCTTGTGCGTGGGTGTGTCGGACTGATTTGCCGTTGCATCTGGATAGAAGCAATTATTTTATAGGAGGAGAAGGAAAATGCCAAGAAATAAGAGAGAAAGTTTTATCTATTCCGTTATCATGTGTTTCACGATGGTACTCTGGATGAGTATGTACAATGTAACCCTTCATATGGGACATTTATCCTTGGAAACGATCCGCGAAGGATGGATCGGATTCCCGTTTGCATTCGTGTATGCGTTTCTGTTTGACTGGTTCATCGTGTCCGGTCCGGCGAAGGGAATTGCGTTCCGTTACTTTGTATCACCGGAGAGCAGCACACTTCGTAAAGTAATCACGATCTCCTGCTGCATGGTCGTTCCGATGGTATTTGTTATGTCCTTATATGGCGGTCTGGAAGCCTGCGTGAAATCCGGCGCATGGAGCCAGTTGCTCATCATCTGGCTGACCAATATTCCGAAGAACATCATCATGGCGCTTCCGTTCCAGCTCATTGTAGCAGGTCCGCTGGTGCGCCGCGTGTTCCGTACCGCATTCCCGGAGGGAACCGTGCTGCAGGAACCGGTTATGTAGGGAGATAGCAGAAAAAACTGGATATCCCCTTTTTGTGTCATTACGGATTCAGCAATACCGAAGCATAAAATACGCCGTCCCGCCATTCAAACCGCGCATCGCCGTGGTACTGTTCGGCGATCATGCGGATCGATTCGGTTCCGATGCCGCTTCCAGCAGGTTTGGTCGATACCAGTTTTTCATTCATCCAGGTAGGGCTGAATGCGCTGGTGTTGTCCGTGGTGATGGACAGGGTGGAGGTACCCGTCTGCACCGCGGAGAGACGGATGAAAGGCGGCGTGTTTTCAGAGCTGGAACACCCGGTCTGACAGGAGAAAAAGTTGTAGCCGAAGAGCGCCTGACAGATGCAGAAAGCGGCGGCACGCACGACCAACAGATAATCGATGATAAATAAATATAGAAATAAAATCATTCCGATCTCGGCGTCTACTATCAGCTTAAATAAAACGCCAAAGCAAGGGAGCGCGAGGTATTGCACCCATACACTGGACAAACCATCTACAATCGCGATTTTCAAAACAAAATCCCTCTTTTCTTCTGATTGTCTGGGAAAAGGCTGCTTACGCATGTTTCGAACCTTTTGATCCTAATATCATAAAGATGTTGGGGTCAAAAGGCATTTTGACCCCTCTGATACCAGATTGCTCCGCACTATATGCTCCCGCAATCTTCAAAAACATTCGTAATTCGCTCATTTTTCTTTGAAAAATGGCTACTTACTCATGTTTTTGGCGGGTCCCAAGGTCAAAAATGCTCCTGCAAGCAAGCTTGCGTCGAACTTCTGACCTTTTGACCCTGGTATCATCATAAAAGTATCATAACATAAAAAGAAGCAAAAAAGGCATAGTTTTTACATCTTATGAAACAGACTTGATACGCTCTGCCGATCATGCGAAAATGTGTGATCGGCAGAGCTCTTTTTTGATGTCTGACAATCCCTTACAAATTTATGAAAAACCTATGAAAAATCCCCCCGCCCCCTCGCCAAGAGAAAAAAGTTATGTTATAATTTATGGAAGAATGCGTTTTTGGCGCAGCGGTTTCAGAAACGGGACGTATCGGACCGGAAGCCGCGGCATATATAAAAAAGGAACCATGTATGCTCAACGAAGACAAGATAAAATTAATGACCGAACTGGCACTGTTTGAGAAGAAGCATGCTTCCCAGATGAAAACAGTCAATCAGTATTTTAAAAGCGACTATATCAGCCGCAATCTGCTCCGGGGATTTATAAGCTATACATTGTGCAGCATACTTCTCTTTGGAATGTGGGTATTATTTAATGTAGAAGTAGTTCTGAGTTCGATAGGAATGGATGAACTGAAGGGACTGGCTTTTCGAGGAGGAGCTTTATACCTCGGGGGGCTTTTTCTGTATGTCGTCCTGACGATCATCGTGTATGGCGGGCGGTATGAGTACGAGGAAAGGATGAACCGGATCTACATAGCGAAACTGAAACATCTGGATAAGCGCTACGATATACACCGGCGCGCCAGAAAAATGGAGAGAGAGAGGAGAGGCAGATGAGAGGACTCCTTGCAGGGAAAGAAGCACTCAAGGCTTTCTATGCGAGATACAGTGCATTTGTGAATGCATTCCTGCGTTTTATAACTGCCTTTGCGGCGGTGTTTCTGATTAACCAGAACATCGGACTGATGCCGAAACTGAGCGGCGGTCTGGTGCCGCTGTTTGCGGGAATTATATGTGCATTTCTCCCATTTGGAGCCATTGCGTTTCTGATTGGGATTTTTTTGCTGGCACAGCTCTTTGCAGCATCGATGGAAGTGGCGCTCATCACCTTGGTGTTCCTTCTGATCGTGGTGCTGCTGTATTACGGATTTCAGCCGGGTGACAGCGCGTACCTGATTGTAACGCCGATCTTGTTTTTTCTGAAGGTGCCGTTTGCAGTCCCGATGATTCTCGGACTGACTGGAAGCCTCGTATCGGTGATTCCGATGAGCTGTGGGATTTTTCTGTACTACGTGATTCTGTATGTGAAGCAGAACGGAAGCTTCTTGGCAGGCAGTGAGCAGACTGAGATCACGCAGATGCTGGCGCAGGTCATCAAAAACCTGCTGGCAAACCCGGCGATGCTTGTCATGATTGCGGCATGCTGCCTGGGGGCGCTGACGGTCTGTGTGCTCAAGAAACTGTCGATCAACTACTCCTGGGGGATCGCGATCGGAGCTGGCCTTATTTTACAGATTCTGGTTGTGTTTATCGGCGATTTCCGCTTTGGCGTTCCGGTGTCAGTGCCGGAGCTGGTTGTGGGAATGATTGGTGCGGTCATTGCATCGCTGATCTATCAGCTGTTTGTTTTTTCGGTCGATTACAGCCGGACCGAGTACACGCAGTTTGAGGATGACGATTATTATTACTATGTGAAAGCGGTTCCAAAGATTGCGATCTCGAGGACGGATGTAAAGGTACAGGAAATCAATAAAGTAAAGAGAAGATAGACTATTTTATAAAAGAAACTTGTTGTTAAAAGAAATGCGTGACGGGTCATATGTACGTGACTGGTAACAGAAACGCAGCCCGAAAGGGAGGGAAAAGAATGGCAGAGATACTGACGGAGATTTATTCGTGGATCTCGTTCGTACCGAAGATAACCTTTAAAAATTTAATAGAGATCGCGATTATAGCAATTCTGGTATATGAAATGCTGATCTGGATCAAAAATACGCGGGCGTGGACGCTTCTGAAGGGTATTGTTTTTATTCTTGCATTCTTTCTGGCAGCTGCGATCCTGGAACTGGATACGATTCTGTGGCTTCTGGAAAAGACATCGTACATTGCGGTAACGGCGATCATCGTTATTTTCCAGCCGGAGCTGCGGAAAGCACTGGAGCAGATCGGAAGCCAGAACGTGCTGACGACGCTGTTTTCAACGGATGATACGAAGAAAAATGAGGATTTCAGCGAAAAGACGATTGCAGAGCTGGTGCGTGCTTGTTTTGAGATGGGAAAAGTCAAGACGGGAGCCCTGATCGTCATCGAGAGGGGCACGCCGCTCGGAGAGATCGAGAGGACGGGCATCGAGGTCGATGGTATCGTGACGAGCCAGCTTCTGATCAATATTTTTGAGCACAACACACCGCTGCACGACGGCGCGGTCGTGATTCGCGGTAACCGTGTGACGGCGGCGACCTGTTATCTGCCGCTCTCGGACAATATGGATATCAGCAAGGCGCTGGGAACCAGACACCGTGCGGCAGTCGGAGTCAGTGAGGCGACCGATAGCGTGACGCTGGTTGTATCGGAAGAGACGGGGCGTGTGTCGGTGGCTGTGTCCGGACGGCTTAAGAGTGTCAAGGATGGAGATGAACTGAGAGATATATTGTCAGTTCTGGTAAAACGGGAAACGGAAAACACAGGTCGTTTCAGAATATGGAAGGGAAGACGCAGAAATGAAAGAAAAGCTGACGAATAATCTTGCGATCAAGCTGATTGCCCTGTTCTGTGCTTTCTTTGTGTGGCTGGCGGTCGTGAATGTGGCGAACCCGATCAAGGTATCGACGAGGGAGGTTCCGGTCACGATCACGAACGATCAGGTGCTGGAGCAGGCGGATCTTGCCTATGATGTGGTAGGCAAAAAAACGGCGACGATCAGTTTCAAGATCCGGACGAAGGATGATTATAAGGTAAAGGCGTCGGATTTCAACGCCTATGCGGATTTATCGGAAATGTATGATGTGACGGGTGCGATCCCGATCCGAGTGGAAGTGGTGAACAATGAGGAACTGCTGGAGTCCACGCCGGTTGTGAAGTCCCCGGAGGTCATCAAGATCACGACCGAGGCTCTGCAGACCAAGGCATTTACGCTGAAAGCGTATCCTCAGGGCAAGGCGGCAGAGGGTTACGAGGCGGGTGAGGTGACAATGGTGCCATCTCAGGTGACGGTCAAAGGACCAACCTCCCTGATCGGACAGATCAGCAGCGTGGGTATCCGTTTTAATATTGACGGTGCTGCGGCGGATGTCGGTGGAACAGCAACACCGGAGTATTTTGACGCCAATGGAAATGTGCTGTCAGATTTGGGAGATTCTGTCAAGACGGTTGGCGGAGATGTCTCTTATACGATGCAGATCCTGAAAGTAAAAGAAGTACCGCTTGATTTTGACGTCAGTGGTGAAGTGGCGGATGGATACCGCTATACGGGTCCGAAGACGGATATCAAGTCGGTGTCTGTGGCGGGGCTTAAGACGGATCTGGCATCGGTCAGCACGCTCACGATTCAGGGACCGTCCCTTAATGTGCAGGGCGCGACGAAGAATGTGGAGTGCGAGATCGATCTGGATGATTATCTGCCGTCCGGGCTTACGATCGTGGGACTGGACAGCACGACGATCAACGTGACACTACAGGTCGAGAAGTTGATAGAGAAGACCTTTACGGTCAAACCGGAGGATGTGACTCTAAACGGAAAGAACAGCAGCTACAGCTATACCGTCGAAGATACGAAGATGGAAGTCAAGGTACAGGGACTTGAGGAGGATTTAAGCAGCCTGTCGGCGGCGAAGATGAATATCCGGGTCGATGTATCAGGCATGGGACTGGGCGAGCACACGGCAGCGGCGCAGTTCCAGCTGGGGGACGCGTATAAGATGCTGTCGGCGCCGGCTGTGACAGTGCGGGTCAGCGAACATGGAAGCTCCAGTGCCCAGACGACGGAAAGCACCGAGAGTGACCGTGGAGACATGGGCAGCCAGAGCAGTTCCAACCGGGAGAGCGGGGCAAGCTCGGCAAAAGAAAATGTGGATGCAGAGAGCGGCAATGCTGCATAAAGTATGGTATGCCATCCACAAATGAGGAGAAAGAAGTTAAACAATGGTAAAAGCAAAAATTAAATTAAAAAACCCGACTGGTCTGCATTTGAGACCGGCGGGAATCCTGTGTAATGAGGCGGTAAAATTCGATTGTTCTGTCCAGTTCCAGTTCCGTGGCACCGTGTCCAATGCAAAGAGTGTCCTGAGCGTGCTTGGGGCGTGCATCAAGAGCGGTGATGAGATCGAGTTTATCTGTGATGGAAAAGACGAGGAGGAAGCTCTGTCGGCGATGCTGAAAATAGTTGATGACGGGCTGGGCGAGTAGGGAAAACCGGTGCGGTAAAAGAATGTGTACAGACGTACAGATAGGATGAAACTATGATCGTTTATTTGGTTTGCTATGCGGCTTCGCTGCTTCTGGCGCTTGGCCGCCATTATCTTTTATCCGGCGCAGGGCTTCTGGCGGCGGCGGTGTATCTGTATGCGTCAGACTATATCCGGAGTGGAAATCTTCTGCATCTGCGGGGGATTTTCGCTCTTTCCTTTGTAGGTGGACAGGGACTGGCGTGTATGAAGCTTAGTTATTTAAGTCAGGCATGGAGTGCGGGAACGTGGCTGGGACTTTTGGCGGCGTTTGCGGGCTTTTATCTGGCTTTTTATTATCTGGAAGCATTTTCCGGTGAGGCGTCCGTCCGCGTGGGCGGTCATTCCGGCGCGGTGCAGCGCCGGGGGTTGGAATCTTATGCCGGAACCGTCTTTTTCTGCGCGGTGGCGCTGGCGGCGCTATCGGCAGGCTGTTTCGCGATCGAGGCGGTCTATATGGGCTATATTCCGCTGCTGCTCCGGGGCGTTCCGCATGCTTATTCCTATTTCCATGTGACCGGGCTTCATTATCTGACGGTGTCCTGTGTGCTGGTTCCGGCGCTCTCTGTGATCTATTTTTGCATCGAGGGCGGTCGCAGCCGGGGACGGCTGGTATGTATGCTTCTGGCAGATGCAGCGGCGGTGGCGATTCCGCTTCTGTGCGTGTCGCGCTCCCAGCTTCTGTTTGCGGTACTGCTGGCATTGATTACCTACATACAGATGGAACACCAGCTGAATCCGATTTATGTTGTTTTTGCGCTGGCAGGGCTGATTGTGCTCTACATTCTGCTGACGATCGCGCGCAGCCATGATACTGCCTACTTGAATACGGTTTTTGAGATGAAACGGCACCTGCCGATTTTTGTGACGCAGCCGTATATCTATATTGCAAACAATTACGATAATTTCGACTGTCTGGTCAAGGGACTTGTGAAGCACAGCTGGGGCATGAAGATGCTGGCACCGTTCTGGACGCTGACGGGACTCAAGTTTCTGGTTCCGTCGTTGACGGCATTTCCGTATTATGTGACGAAGGAAGAGCTGACGACGCTGACGATGTTTTATGATGCGTACTACGATTTCGGCATAATTGGCGTGTTCATCTTTTCTGCCATATTAGGAGCGGCGGCGTATCTGCTGATGCGGATGATGCGCCAGGTGCAGAATCCGATTACCTATCTTCTGTACGCACAGTTTGCACTTTACATGCTGTTATCGTTTTTCACAACCTGGTTCAGCAATCCGTCCACATGGTTTTATTTCGCGGTGACAGCGGTTGTGGCCTTTCTGGTATCGCATAAGGTTGCAGGGCGGTAAAAATATATGGATTAAGATATAAAAATGAAATAAAATCTGCTATAATAACAAAAAGACGACAATTCAGTAAGTTAAAGTGCTGCTTGTATACAGATAGAGTTGCCGCATGGATCAGTTTTACAGAAAAGAGGGCAAGCCAATGATTTCAGAAAAAATGATACCGCTTATGAAAAATAACTCCGCCATCCGTATGATGTTTGAAGAGGGCAATAAGCTGGCGGCGAAATATGGACGTGAGAATGTGTTTGATTTCAGCCTTGGAAATCCGAGCGTACCGGCTCCGGCAGAGGTAAATCAGGCAATTCAGGATATCGTAAAGGAAGAAGATTCCCTGTTTGTACACGGATATATGTCCAACGCAGGCTATGAAGATGTGCGTGAGACGATCGCTCAGTCGTTAAACCGCCGGTTCGGCACCTCCTTTCACGCAGGCAACATCCTGATGACGGTCGGTGCGGCAAGTGGTTTGAATGTCATTTTAAAGACCCTGTTAAATCCAGGAGAGCAGGTCATTACCTTTGCACCATACTTTGTAGAGTATGGTTCCTATGTCCGCAACTATGACGGCGAGCTGGTGGTTGTATCTCCGAATACGGTGGATTTCCAGCCGAATCTCGTTGAATTTGAGGAAAAGATCAACGAAAAGACCAAGGCAGTGATCATCAACACCCCGAATAACCCGACCGGCGTTATTTATTCCGAGGAAACACTGCAGAAGATTGCAGCAATTCTGGAAAAGAAACAGAAGGAATTTGGCACATCGATCGTGCTTCTGTCCGATGAGCCGTATCGTGAGCTGGCTTACGACGGCGCGGTTGTACCGTATGTGACAAAATATTACCGCAATACAGTGGTTTGCTACTCGTACAGCAAGTCCCTGTCCCTTCCGGGCGAGCGTATCGGTTATCTGGTAATCCCGTCTGAGATGGATGAGAGCGCAAATGTATTCCAGGCGGCAACGATCGCGAACCGTGTTCTGGGCTGTGTCAATGCGCCATCCCTGATGCAGAGAGTCATCAAGCGCTGCGTAGATGCGAATGTGAATCTGGAAGCTTACGACCGCAACCGTAACCTGCTTTACAACGGATTGAAAGAGTGCGGATTTTCCTGCATCAAGCCGGAGGGCGCGTTCTACCTGTTTGTGAAATCTCCAGTGGAGAATGAGAAGGAATTCTGCGAGGTATGCAAACAGTACAATGTACTGGTAGTACCGGGAAGTTCATTCGCGTGCCCAGGTTATGTGCGCATCGCATACTGCGTATCATATGGACAGATCGAGAGATCGCTTCCGGCATTCAGAAAGATTGCGGAACACTATAATCTGGTATAGCGAAATTGTATCATCGTCTTGGAAAGGAAAAGGATGAGATGAAACGATGTTTTAGAATGATTCTGAATATTGTGATTCCGCTCCTTGGTTTATGTCTGGTCATCTTTTTAGGTCCCAGACTTCTGCATTTTTTCATGCCGTTTGTGGTCGGATGGATTCTGGCACTTTTAGCAAATCCGCTGGTTCGGTTTCTGGAACGGCGCGTGAAGCTGGTGCGGCGCCACGGCTCGATGCTGATCATTATTGCGGCGCTGGCGATCGTGATCGGTCTTTTTTACGGGGCGGGTCTTCTGGTTTACCGGGAAATGGGAAGTTTTCTGGCGGATGCACCGGAAATATATCAGAGTGTGATCGCTGAGATCGAGAATGCATTGCAGAATGGGCGGAAGCTTGCAGAATATTTTCCGCAGAATTTACAACCGCCGCTGCTGGCATTTTCGGATAATCTGGATGGTCTGTTTGGAAAACTGGTATCGCGGGCGGCGGAACCGACCGTGCAGATCGCCGGACATGTGGCGAAGAGTATTCCGAATCTTCTGGTAAATATGGTCATTATTATCCTGTCTTCATACCTGTTTCTGGCGGATCGGGAGTCCATCATGCGGTGGCTGAAAGAGCATCTTCCGGCATTTGTATTCCGCTATATCGAGTATATGAAACGGGACGCAAAGGGACTGATTGGTGGATATTTTCTGGCACAATTCCGTATCATGTGTGTGGTGGCGCTGATTCTCGCGGCAGGATTTTTGGTGCTGGGTGTCCGCTACGGTGTCCTGTTGGCGTTTTTGACGGCGATTCTGGATTTTCTGCCGATCTTTGGAACGGGAACGGTGCTGTTCCCATGGGCGGTTGTGAAACTGTTTGCGGGGGAGTATGCGTATGCGACCGGGCTTATCCTGCTCTACATCCTGACGCAGGTCGTCCGTCAGATCATCCAGCCGAAGATCGTCGGGGAGTCGATGGGATTGCCGCCTCTGATGACGCTGTTTCTTTTGTATCTGGGATTTAAGCTGCGCGGGCTGACAGGCATGATTCTGGCGGTGCCGGTGGGGCTTGTCTTTATCAATTTTTATAAATATGGGGCGTTTGATTCAATGATCCGGAATTTCAGAATGCTAATGGAGTCGATTCAGAAATTCCGGAGGGAAGAATAGGGGAGGTTTCCTTCTATTTCTATATAGTAAAATTTTCTTGTTTCATAGGAAATTGCGTCCTATGAAACAAAAAACGCTCCGCGAGGATGCGCACTCGCGCGAAGCAGAAACATGTCGCAAGCGACCGCGCGAGACGCCCGAATGTGCTGAGGCACATTCTTTTTTAGTAATTTAATCTGGATAAATTATGCGGCGTATCGCGATATTTTTTCTTATATGCCCGGAGGAACGCAGCATAATTGCGGAATCCGGATTGATAGCAGGCTTCTGTGACGGGGGTGCCCCGGCGCAGGAGCTCGTTTGCGTTTTGGAGGCGTTTTTCGGTCAGGTATTCGGTAATGGTGTAGCCGGTTTCCTGGCGGAAGAGGCGCATCATGTGGTATTTGCTCATGTAAAAGCGGGTGGCGAGCTGGTCGATCGTGTGGTCTTCTTCTGGGTGTTCAGAGAGGTAGCGCATGAGTTCCAGGATTTTTTCGCCGGAAGGGGAGGTCGGAACGTATTCCCGGTGGTTTTCGGAGGCGGCGCGATCAAGGTGTACCATAAATTCCAGGAATAATAAACGCAGAAGAAGCCCGGCGCCATAACTGCCGCTGCCATCAAGGGATTCAAAGTTAGCATTGTCTGTGCCATTGTCATTTGTAGAACCTGTCTGATAGGCATTTTCCAGTCTTGACAGCGCCTCTAAGAGCGGCGTCATGGCGAGGGAACCCAGACGCAGAACGTCGGACTGCTGTTCTCTGGCAAGCTGAAAACAGAGGTCGAGCGCACAGTCAGCACAGGAGAATGCATCCAGACATTCCGGCGACAGGTAGAGGATGATGCGCTCATATCGGCTGTGGTATGGTACGACCGGCTTGTGCAGGCAGTGCGCGCCGACGAGGACGATGTCGAGCGGGCGGAGGTGGTAGGAACGGCCTTCCACGATGTAGTCCGCTTCGCCATTTAACAGGATCAGGACTTTGTGGAAATCATGATAGTGGTAGGCAACCGGTGTATCCATCTGCCCGCGCAGGTGGAAAAGGCGGAATTCGTGGTTGAGGTAGCCGCGTTTTTCGTAGGCGGGGGATTCGTGGGTGGTATTTTCTGGCATAAGGGGACTCCTTTTTTTGAGTGTATTGCAGGTTGATTGTTGCGGGAAATTATATCAGATGTGAGTTGACTCCCATCTCGGCATTCTTGAACTTGTATAAATGCATTGAGTTTGTTATGTTGCTCTGAGATAAATATGTTTTGAAACACAGATATTTCATTTCTTATTTCATATTATATAGCATTATATGCAATATTTAAAGCATAATTCTTCTATTAAAAGCTGCTATATTTTCCTAAAATTGAAATTAAAGAAAGCATAGATGGAATATTATGAAAATGCAGACATATTCAAAACATAAATGGATATGCATGATAAAGTGATTTCAAGAACGGAAGTAGAATAGAAATCATTGATGAAAGGTAACTGTTCAGTAGGTCTGCGCATTTACTGCGCTGACCGTACGAAAACATGGGTCAGCAGGCAAAAATCCCATTGCCGTAGGCAATTTTAATGGATTTTTGCGCGTGACTGTGAAGGTACTGAACAGTTACGATGAAAGATTTTTATGGTATTGATTAAAAGGGGCAGGAGGTATCGCGATGAAACAGGTTGTGCTTGAAAAATATCACTGTATGGGAAATGATTACCTGGTGTTTGATCCAAATAAGAATGATCTGGAATTGAATGCGGAGAATATTCAGAAGATGTGCAGCCGTCATTTTGGCATCGGCGCGGACGGCATTCTGGCGGGTCCATATCTGGGGGAGAATGATTTTTATGTACGCATCTACAACGCGGACGGCAGCGAGGCGGAGAAGAGCGGCAACGGCATGGGTATTTTTGCAAAATATCTGCGGGACGCGGGATATGTGCAGAAAACGACGATCTCCTGGAAAACGCTGGGAGGCGAGGAGACAGTCTTTTATCTCAACGAGGATGCGACCCGTGTGAAAATTTCGATGGGACATCCGACGTTCTGGAGCGATGAGATTCCGGTGACCGGCGAGCGGCGGGAGATGGTAAACCAGACGATGGTATTTGGAAAGATTCCGTATGTCACGACTTGTCTTTCAATGGGAAATCCGCACTGTGTTATCTGGATGAATGAGATTTCGAAGGAAATGGTGTGCCGGATCGGCGAGCATTCGGAAACATCCGAATATTTCCCGGAAAAGGTCAATACGCAGATTTTAAATGTTCTTGACCGGACGAATATCCAGATCGAGATCTATGAGAGAGGCGTTGGATATACGCTGGCGTCCGGAAGCTGCGCCTGCGCGGCGGCGAGTGCGGCATACCGCCTGGGACTTGCCGATCCGCATATGTACGTCCATATGCCGGGCGGCACGCTGGAAGTGGAAATCAAGGAGGACGGCATGGTTTACATGGTCGGCGAGGTCGGCTATGTGGGACATATCCAGTTGGGAAATGAATTGAGCGAACAGCTGCGGATTAAATAAAAAAGTATTTGACAGAAAAATATCGGACTGCTATATTTTATTTATAAAAATTGTGAAAAGAATGACAGGGGCATTCTCACACAGCAAAACGATCATAAACGTATGCTTGAAATTTTGGGGGCTGTATAGGCAGGAAAATTCTGGGCGTATATGAAAAGAGGGCGAGGGGGCTGACTGGAAACAAAGACAGCTGCCTCGTTTTTTATAGGAGGAAATGGCGATGGGAGAGAATACGAACCGATCCGAACCTTTTTTTGATGAAGATGTTGATTTGGTAAAGCTGCAGTTTACCGATATTTTTGGACAGTGCAAAATGGTCCAGATGACGCGGAGGCAGGCGGAAAAAGCGATGAAAGAGGGGTATGCAATCAACCGGTTTGCGCTCGGCGGCTTACAGAAAGCTGGGATCGAGGGCGCGGCGGCGCCGGAGTATCTGACGGACCAGAGCGAGAGTGTGGAATTGTACTTGAAGCCGGATGCATCAACGTATCAGGTTCTTCCGTGGGATTCCGGGCAGGAAAATGTAGCGCGTGTGATCTGCCAGGTCTGCAATGCGGATGGGACGCCGTCCTGGACGGATTCGCGTCATATTTTACAGGAAACGGTAAAACGTGCCGAGAAGATGGGACTGGACTTTGATTTTGATTTCCAGTGTGAGTTTTATCTGTTTCACACGGATGATGATGGGAGACCGACGACGGTGACGCATGAGGTTGCCGGGTATTATGACGCGGGGCCGATCGATCTGGCAGAGGGCGTCCGCCGGGACATGGTTCTGAGCCTGGAGGAAGCAGGATTTGCGGTCGAGAGCACGCATCATGGTCTGACTGCCGGACAGCACAGCTTCGTCCTTCCGGCGCGCCGGGGCATTGAGGCAGCAGATTATTTACAGACGTTCAAGGCGGCGGTCAAACGGATTGCGAAACGTCATGGTCTGCATGCGACTTTTATGCCGAAGCCAAACATGAGCGGCGACGGATCGGGGCTTCATGTGGGCGTGTCGATCTCTTCCAGACGGGGCGCGGAGGCGATGGCGCAGGCGAAGCATTTTGCAGCAGGCGTGCTTAAAAATCTGAGTGATATGATGATTTTTACGAATCCGACCGTCAATTCATATAAACGTCTGGCGGCGGAGCGGAGCACGGTGTTCCAGCCGGAGTTCCCGGCGGCTGTGTGGGAAAAAGGAAGTGAAAAGGCAGTTCATGTGAAGGAAGACCGGAACGGACGTATTTCCGTGGAAGTGCAGTTCCCGGATCCGTCTGCGAATCCGTATCTGGCGCTGACGGCGATTCTGGCAGCAGGACTGGAAGGAATCGAGAAGGCGCTGGTGCTGGATGAAGAAGCGGGCGATGAGAATGCGCCGCGGTTCCCGGAGACATTGGGGATATTGCTCCAGAAGCTGGATCAGAATGAATTTGCACACCGTGTATTTGGGGAAAAGTTCTGCCGGATGTACGGCGAGGGCAAGAAAGAGGAGTGGGAACGCTTCTGTGCCTATGTGACGGATTGGGAGACAGCGGAATATCTGTATCGTTGTTAGGGGGTACGAAATCGCAGTGAGGTGAGACCACGTGGGAAACATCATAGTAGCATTTTCGAAGCCGCAGGACGGACGAAATATTAGAAATATACTCGTAAAACATGGAATACAGGTCACAGCCTCCTGCACATCGGGCGCGCAGGTTTTAGCGTTAACCGATGATTTGCGAAGCGGGATTGTGGTGAGCGGCTACCGGTTTGGTGATATGACCTGCCGGCAGCTTGCCGACCAGCTGCCGCCGGGATTTGATTTGCTTCTCATTGCTTCCCCGAGCCGGTGGAGCGGCGAAGCGATGGGAAGGATTGTCTGCCTGCCGGCGCCGTTTAAAATGGGAGATTTAGTTTCGACAGTCCGCATGATTGAGCAGTCACAGGCGGAAAAAAGACGGCGGATGCGCCGCCAGCCGCCGCAGAAGCGTAGGGAAGAGGATCAGAAAGCGATCGACACCGCAAAGGCTATTTTGATGGAGCGGAACCGGATGGCGGAGCCGGAGGCGCACAAATATCTGCAGAAATGCAGCATGGACAGCCAGGTCAGCCTTATTGAGGCGGCACAAATGGTAATCAGTCTTTACAAAATGGCGTAAGATCCTTTACAATAGGATCAAAAAGGCAGAAGGAGCAGCAAAAACGATGAAATTTACAAAAATGCAGGGACTTGGCAATGATTATGTCTATGTCAACTGTTTTGAAGAAACGGTAAACGATCCGGAGAAGCTGGCGATTGCCGTCAGTGACCGCCATTTTGGAATTGGTTCCGACGGATTGATTCTGATTACCCCATCTGAGGTGGCAGACTGCCGCATGGATATGTACAATCTGGACGGTTCCCGCGGCGCGATGTGCGGCAACGGCATCCGCTGTGTGGGAAAATATGCGTATGACCACCATATCGTGGACAAGCCGCAGATTTCTGTTGAGACATTGTCCGGGATTAAATATCTGGATATGAAGGTTGAAAATGGCAAAGTAACGGCGGTCACCGTCGATATGGGCGAGCCGGAGCAGACTTCCGAGCTTCCGGAGAAGATCGAGGTAGATGGAACGGAATACGAATTTACCGGAATTTCCATGGGAAATCCGCACGCCGTTCTGTTTATGGATGAGATTGATTCCCTGGATCTGGAGACGATCGGACCGAAATTCGAGTTCCATAAGCGTTTCCCGGATCGTACCAACACCGAGTTTGTCAAGGTCATTGACCGCACACACGTAAAAATGCGTGTCTGGGAGCGCGGATCCGGCGAAACGATGGCATGTGGAACAGGTGCCTGCGCGGTTGCCGTTGCATCCATTCTGGCAGGGCATACGGAGGATGCGGTTGAGGTCGAGCTGCTGGGCGGCTGCCTGCAGATCCGCTGGGACCGCGAGAAAAACCGCGTGTTCATGACTGGACCGGCGGTGGAAGTGTTTAGCGGGGAGTATGAGGAATAATTAAACAGGAAACTTTGGGACTTCTTTCACATATGGTAGTAGTACAACGATATGTGAGAGGAGTCTTTTCTTTTGGAAGAAAAAAAGAAAGTGATGATAGATGCCGGGCACGGCGGAACGAAAGATCCGGGAGCAGTATTTGAGGATCGGATGGAAAAGGACGATACCCTGCGTCTGGCGCTGGCAGTAGGGAGGATTCTCGAGGAAAATGGGGTGAATGCCGTCTACACGCGGTCAACGGACGTCTATGACACGCCCTACCAGAAAGCAGAGATGGGAAATGAGGCGGGCGCGGACTATTTTGTTTCCCTGCACCGCAATGCGGCGAGTGATCCGGGAAAAGGTTCGGGCGTCATGACGCTGGTGTACAAGACAGGCAGGGAATCAGAACAGCTGGCGGATTCAATCCAGAGAGAGCTGGCGCGCACCGGATATGTGGATCTCGGCGTGATCGAGCGCCCGGATTTGATTGTGCTGCGGAAAACGCAGATGCCGGCGGTTCTGGTTGAAGCCGGATTTATCGACAATCCGGAGGATAACAAGCGGTTTGACGCACAGTTTGACGAAATTGCGGCGGCGGTTGCATCTGGGATTCTAAATGTAATCGATGACGACATGGATCGCCGTCCGGTGGAAGAGAGCGACTATTATTACCAGATCCAGACGGGGGCGTACCGCATCCGATCGCTGGCAGAGCAGCAGTTAGAAGAACTGCGCCGTATGGGATTCCCTGCATTTCTGGTGTACGATGGGACGTATTTCAAGCTTCGGGTCGGTGCGTTTAAAAATCTCGACAACGCTGTGCGGATGGAACAGGAACTGCGGAAGGCGGGATTTCCGACGGTGCTTTTGTATGAGAGGGAGGTGAAGTAGGGGAGAAAAGCTGAAAAACAGGCACTATCTGAAAATAAGAATAGAATGACTTATTTGATTGATTTTTGCTGTGCTTTTTGTAAAAATGAATGGAAAAAATTCCCTCATTATGGTATGCTGAAGATAGAAAGCAACGTGCATTTTCTTGTAGATAAAGGGAGGGGTTTGGTATGTCAGAGAAGAAAAAAATTATCATCACGATTGCGAGACAGTATGGAAGCGGCGGTGCGGATACGGGCAAAAAGCTGGCGGAAGATCTGGGGATCAGTTTTTATGATAAGAACATTCTCCGTATGAACTCAGATGAGAGCGGTATCAAAGAGAGCTATTTCCATCTGGCAGACGAGAAGGCGGGCAACCGGCTTTTATACAAGATTATCAATACATTGACGCCGGAAAAGGGCGCACCGTCGTTCGGTTCCGATCTCATTTCAGCTGACAATCTGTTCCGCTTCCAGTCGGAAGTGATCCGGAAGCTGGCGGCGGAGGAATCCTGCGTCATCATCGGTCGCTGCGCGGATTACGTGCTGGATGGCACCGAGGGACTGATCCGCGTGTTCCTCTACGCGGATATTAAAGTGCGTGAGGAGCGCGTGCGTGAGCGGAATCTCTACGCGGACAAAGACGTTCTCAAAAATATCCACCGGATCGACCGGGAACGCCGCGATTATAATCGTTATTATGCAGGGCGCGACTGGGAGAAACCGGAGAATTACGATCTTTTAATCAATACGACGCAGATTGGTGTGGACGGGGCAGTTCAGTTGATTAAGGATTATTTAAAAATGAGGGGGCTTTTGTAAGGGAAAAAGAATGACTTCCACTTGCAATTCAATATAGTATCGTGTAAAATGGCACATGCAGCCGGGCGAATACGAGAGTGTTTGGACGGCTGTATGTGCTGTTTTGTTATTATTACAAGTAAGGGGAAAATATGAAATATCAAAATGATATTGACAAAATGAATACGAACCGGAATTTATTTCTGATGTCGCTGCCGATCTTCGTGGAGCTGTTATTGCAGCTTTTGGTCGGAAACGTTGATCAGATGATGGTAAGCCGGGTATCGCAGCCCTCAGTGGCAGCGATTGTCAATGCGAACCAGATCATGAACCTGGTAATTATCGTGCTGAGCATGGCATCGACGGCGGTTACCGTGATTTTGTCCCAGTATCTGGGCGCGCAGGATGAAAAAAATGCATCCCGGACCTGCATGGTCTCGATCGTGCTGATCGGCGGCGTCAGTCTTGCGGCAACGATCCTGGTTTTTGCCGGGCACACGCCGCTTTACCGGGCGATCCATGTGCCGGAGGAGGTTTTTGATGAGGCGTCGCTGTATCTGCTGATTGTCGGCGCATTTATTCTGGTGCAGGGACTTTATCTGACATTCTCAGCTATGATCCGCGCATTTGCCATGGTAAAGGAAGTCATGATTATATCAGTTATCATGAATGCCATGAATATTGTGGGAAATGCGATTTTAATCAACGGTTGGTTCGGAATGCCGCAGCTTGGGGCGGTCGGGGCGGCGATCTCGACGGATATCAGTAAGTTAGTTGGTCTGGCATTGATGATCGGAATGTTTTTCAAGAGCCGCCGCGTCAAAATGGGAATGAGTTATCTGCGTCCATTTCCGGTGCAGATTTTAAAAAATCTCTGCCTGTTGGCAATTCCGACGGGGGTCGAAAGTTTTTCATACAATCTCTCCCAGATGATGATTCTGGGAATTGTTAATTCCTTTGGAACGCTGGTTACTGTAACCAAGGGATATTGTACGATTTTTGCCAATATTGATTATGTTTATGCGATGGCGATCGCGACGGCAACCCAGATTGTGCTGGGCTACCTGATCGGAGCGCGCCGTCTGAATGATATACAGAAACGAGTGAATGCGACACTGAAGGTTGCGATTGCGGCGTGTGTCGGGATGGCGGTGCTGATGTGCCTGGGAGGCAAATACATTTTCCTGATTTTCACAGACAACCCGGAGATCATTGCGCTTGGACGGCGGATTCTGGTGATTGAGATTGTGCTGGAGATCGGGCGCGCGGTCAACATTGTTATGACCAAATGCCTGATTGCGGTCGGCGATGTCCTGACCCCGACCACGGTCGGAATCACCTTCCAGTGGGTCGTAGCTGCCGCCGGCTCCTGGTTGCTCGGCAGCAAGCTCGGCTGGGGGCTGGAAGGCGTCTGGATTGCAATGGCAGCTGATGAATGCGTGCGCGGACTCATTTACGCGATGCATTTTAAGAAAGAACGTTGGAAGAAGAATTTTAAGGGCGTGAAGACGGAAGCAGAGTTGAGAGAGGCGTAGAAGATAAGCGAAGAAAGAAAGTGTGAGAAAAAATGAAAGAAACAGGATGGAAAAAGACAGCAGGGAATGGTTCTGATGGAAAAAGAACGGAAGGAAAGAAATCGTTTGGCCGGGGGGAGAAAACAACTGGATTTTCCAAGAATAGTGCAAAAGTGGGAGTCAATGGGGAAAAACAGGGAAAATCTGCCCGTAAAGTGTCTGGAGTTGAGGATAAATGGGGCACACATGGGGACAGGAAACGAAATGTAGGGGAAAAAGACGGTCAGAAAACGGTTCATGGTGGACAGCGTGGAAAAACAAAATGTCCGATTTACCGTGAGTGCGGTGGCTGTCAGTATCTCCATTTAACCTATGATCAGCAGTTAAAAGAAAAACAGAAGCGCATGGAAGAACTGCTGGGCGGTGTCTGTCCGGTTCGGCCGATCATTGGAATGGAAGAGCCGTATCATTACCGCAATAAAGTTCATGCGGTATTTGGATTGGATCGGAAAAATAATCCGATTTCTGGCATTTACAAAGAGGGGACACATCGGATTCTTCCGGTGGATTCCTGTCTGATTGAGGATCAGAAAGCAGACGAGATCATCGTGACGATCCGGAGTATGCTTCGTTCGTTCAAGATTCGTGTTTTTGATGAGGACACCGGATACGGTCTGCTGCGTCATGTATTGATTCGCCGCGGCTTCACAACCGGCGAGATTCTGGTCGTTTTGGTGACAGCATCCCCGGTATTCCCGTCGAAGAACAATTTCGTCAAGGCGCTTCGTGAAAAGCACCCGGAAATTACTACGATTGTCCAGAATATCAACGGCAGAAGCACCAGTATGGTACTGGGGGACAAAGAACATGTACTGTATGGAAAAGGATATATCGAAGATGAACTCTGCGGACTCCGGTTCCGTATTTCGTCCCGTTCCTTCTATCAGATTAACTCAGTTCAGACTGAGAAGCTGTACGGAAAAGCGATGGAACTGGCAGGACTTACAGGCAAGGAGACGGTACTGGATGCTTATTGCGGTATTGGTACGATCGGTCTCATTGCCAGCAAACACGCGGGCAAAGTTATCGGCGTAGAGTTAAATCAGGATGCAGTGCGGGATGCAGTGCAGAATGCGAAGAAGAACGGCATCACCAATGCACAGTTCTTCTGCAATGACGCCGGACGGTTCATGTCTCATATGGCAGCCAGAGGCGAGAGTGCAGATGTGGTATTTATGGACCCGCCGAGAAGCGGAAGTACCGAGGAATTTATCGATTCGGTAGCACTTATGCAGCCGAAACGGGTGGTATACATCTCCTGCGGTCCGGATACATTGGCACGCGATTTGAAAGTATTCGCAAAGCATGGTTATCGGGCGAAAGAAGCATGGCCGGTGGATTTGTTTGGGTGGACGGGGCATGTTGAAACCGTGGCTCTTCTCGTTAAAAAACGTTGATTTTCCGGGATTTTCCGGCATTTTTGGAAAAAATGAACTTGTGTTTTTACGAAGAAAATAGATGTGAATTGAAAAATTTACTCCAGGTGGGGTAAATGGAAAACAGGGTTTTGTTCCGTGATATTCGGATAAATGGATACCACGGGACGAAACCCTGTACGTTTTGGCAAAAGTCTATACTCCGCGGCAAAAGTGGAAACCACGGGACGAAAGTGAAATGATTACCTTACGCGAAAGAACAGAGGGAACTTGCCAGCGAGATCGCGGAGCTGGAAAAGGCAATCCGGGACTATGAACAGACCCGGAAATCTGCGGGGATGTTTATTGCGATGATTTTATGAAAGCTGCCGGTGTGACCGAAGAATTAAAAGCCGCCAATCAAATGAAGTGGGTAGGGCTGGTAAATAATTGTAAGGCGCAGGTGGAAGAAATAATACAAAATGAATTAATTTTTAGATAATTTTAATATTGGGTGCAATGAGCCAGTTTTTGTAGCGCAGCCAAATTACTTATATAATAACCACTATTGGTTTTTGTTAGTATGCCACGCTTAACAAAATCAGCCAAAACATATAGAAGATGTCGATATGTAACCCCCAAAAATTCTGATGATTCTGTATGTTTCTCTCTGTAATATCCATTTTGTGATGTGAGTAAAATAAAATTTGCCAAACGTACATCCAAAGGGTAAGACTGATTACGTGAATAGTTATATGTATTTCCTATTGCTTTTTGACTGAGAAAAAGGCAGAGATGGCGCAAAAATCTTATATCCTCCAAAATTTTATGCTTACAACTGCTTATGTTAATTGCATAGCAAGTACATTCTGTAATTGCTGTAATTCCATTTGATGTGTTTTGCGCTCCAATCAATTCCATTTCCCCAATGAAACAAGGGGCATTTAAGAAATTGATTAGGGATATGCATCCGTTTTCGTGCGATAGAAACAATTTTGCTCTACCATTGATTAGATAATACAAGTGTGCAGGGGCGGTCCCCTCCTGCATTATTACTTCGTCACTTTCAAATTGAACAATCGAAACATACGGTCTTATGTCAAAATTGAAATAATCTGTCAAAGGAAAGTGATTGTAATATTCATCTATGAGATTTTGCTGAACTATCTTTTTCATGAATATTCCTTTCTGCAAAAGTGTGTGAAATTTCTCATAGTAGTCTAACATAAATAGCGCTATAATTCAAGAAAAGAAAGGAGGACATTGCAATGGAGCAAAAAAAATATTGGGATCAAGTATCAACAAAAAACAATTTACAACACCTTTTCATGCAGCTGAATTTGAAAAGTATGTGGGAAGAAATTCTGTAATTCTCGATGTGGGATGCGGCTATGGACGTACCCTTAATGAGCTTTATCAACTTGGTTTTCAGCATCTAATAGGAATTGACTTTTCAAGTGGGATGATCGAACGGGGCAAAGAGCAATTCCCTTATTTGGATTTAAGAACAAAAATAGCAGACAATATTGATTTGCCTGATCAGAGCGTTGATGCCGTTATTCTGTTTGCAGTATTAACTTGCATTCAGAATAATTCCGAGCAGGAGAAGCTAATCAGAGAAATCGAAAGAGTTTTAAGGCCAAACGGCATACTATACGTTAATGATTTCCTTTTAAATGATGACGACCGAAATAAAAAGCGCTACGCTGAATTTGCCTCCAAATATGGAAATTATGGCGTTTTCGAGTTGCCAGAGGGGGCTGTTTGCAGACATCATGATGAAAACTGGATTCTTAATCTACTTGCAGGTTTCAATGCGCTAAAATATGAGCATTTAACTTTTACTACCATGAATGGTCATAAATCAAACGGCTTCTATTTTATTGGTAAAAAGATATGCTAAAAAAATTAAAATGCGGAGAACTGGTCTTTGTACTTGGAACAGTTCTTTCTGCCTTGGGGATCGCATTGCAAACAAAAGCAGACATTGGTATTTCAATGGTTGCAGCACCTGCTTATATTTTATCACTAAAAATCCCTGTTCTTTCTTTTGGCATTTCGGAGTGTTTGGTTCAATGCGGATTATTTATACTATGCTGCTTTATTACAAAGAAATTTGCATGGAGAATATTATGGTCATTTTTAGTAGCAATTCCTTATGCTGGTGTACTGGATTGTATAATGAACATTGTCAGTAACATACAACTTGTGTCGTTTGTGGATAGGCTGTTTTTATTCCTGATAGGAACTGCTGTCTTAGCAGCCGGAATTGCCTTCTATTTTAGGACAAATTTACCAGCTCAAATTTATGAGATGTTTGTAAAAGTCCTTTCTGAATATAAAAATTGGAATATCAATAAAGTAAAGATTATATATGACTGGATTAGTTGTATCATTGCAATACTTATGTCCTTACTTTTTTTCAAAGCACTGCGAGGAATTGGTTTTGGCACAATTATCTGTACACTCTTAAATGGTCCGTTAATTGCCTTGTGTGGCAAATTTTTAGACAAACATATGGATTTTAGCCCGTTAATAAAAGGAATGCAAAATTAAGAATCACTAAAGTAATAGACTGGTTTTACGATTGCCACCCAACGGTAAATAAAAAAAACCGTTGGTAGAGGTGGTAGATTTGGTGCGTCTAATTTTGGAATACCATGCTTTACGGCGGTTTTGAGAAATCAAGGCCGCCGTTTCTTTTGTCCTCAAATGAAATGACGCGCTGACGCTGATAGATACGGCGGCTTATAGGAGGAAGTCGCCATGATACAACCTAACCGCCGACAAATTCTGACGATATTTGCGTTACCGTTAAAAAAGCCAGACTGCCCAACAGGAACAGTCTACTAGTAATTGCGAAAATCGTCGTTTTTTAACTGAATACCGCACCTTTTGCGCTCGAATAGCTTCATGCTGTCCGGGCGTTTTTCTATGCTCTCCCCGGTGCCGCTCCTCGCTTGCCCCATTCCGATTTTTATAAAAAATTCCTTGGGGATAGTAAGCATGGAATTACCGATATAGTATAAACAGTGCAAGTACAGATTAGACTGCCTGTTATCATCTTTTTAATGAAAATGGAGTTGGGGGGATGTAAGGCAGGACTAAGAAGTGTTTAAGAATATTTCTATATGGGAATAATCTTGTTACATGGTAGATTATGGAAAGTGGGATTGCATCGTAACAGACAGGCCCAAGGCAGATTGCATTAGTACATGAGAAGTCATGAATATGTGCGGTACTGCCGGGAAGGAGAGAGACGATGCCTGACCCTGCGCTTTTATCGGCTGCGAAATGCTTGATAAGCGGAATGCCAGACACCAATGAAAAATATTGTAGTATCAGTCAAAATCAAATAATGCGTCCGCCGGGACATGCCCCGTGTGGAAGGATTTATTTCAAAGACCGTAAAAAGTTGAATGATAGCTTTTTGCGGTCTTTTTTTGCGTATATGGAATCGGCTGTCAGTTTTTTCTGGCTTTACCGCAAGGTAAAGAAAGGAAAGCTGTATGGCAGATCGAAAAATCAAAATCCGGTCAGGAAAACTGGAAGTCTGGATGGAGGTTACAGAAGAGGAATATCAGAACTATTATCGCCCATGGTGACAGCAGAAAAAGCGGGAGCAGAGGAACAGGGAATCAATGGAGGAACAAGGGTATACGGAAGAATCGTATGAAGCATGGAGAGATAATTCGGTGGATGATATGGGAATCAGGGATATGGATGCAGAGAGCATAGAGACGTTGCTGGAGAAAAAGATGCTGCTTGGAATTTTAGAAGAAGCGCTGGAATCTTTGCTTCCAGACGAAAGGGAGTTGGCTGAGAAGGTGTTTGGAGAAGAAATGAGTGTCTGTGAATTTTCAAAATCAATGGGAAAAAACAGGAGGACGTTGGCTTTTCAAAAAAAATAAAGTATTGGAAAAACTGCGTGATTTTTTTAGGAAAAATGGTATTGATGTGTAGGAAACAAGAGATTCGACATGATTTTTATTGTTTGTCGAACGGTTTTTATAAAAACTTTTCATTTTCATTGCCAGTTTTCAAAAAAGTGTCATTACGGGTAGTAGAAGGATCTATTTGATTTCCTTCAAAACGTAGGAAAGGAGTTATGGCACTTATGGAAAATGCACAGGAACTGATCGGCATTTTGCAGGCGATCAGTATTGTAGCAAAGAGCTTGGCAGTGAAGCTGATACGGATTGAGCAGCAGGTAAGGGCTTATGAAGCCACAGGTCAGGAATCATCCGGAAGAAAGATGTGGAAAGGAAAATAAGAAAATGACGGAAAGGAAAAAAGTGTTTATCTGCAGCCCGTTCCGTGGAGATATGGAGGGCAATGCAAGAACGGCGGCAGTTTACAGCCGGATGGCCTGTGACCTGGGATATCTTCCAATCGCACCGCACTTGCTGTTCCCGCAGTTTTTGAATGAAGGTATCGAGGCGGAGAGGCAGATTGGTATCTCTATGGGAATGGAACTGCTTTTGTACTGTGAGGAAGTGTGGGTGTTCGGGGAAGCCACGGAAGGAATGCAGGCGGAGATCGCCTTTGCCACAGAGCAGGGGAAGAAAATATGGTTCATGGAAGGAGGCGGTGCGGATGCAGACAGTGATGGTGCTGACACAGGTTACCGGATGTGAAGAGATTGACCGCCAGAGGGCGGAGGATTACTGCCGTTTTGCGGCGCACAGAGGAAAAATACCGCTAAGCCCGTACCTTGCTTTCCATGGGATTTTTAAGGATGAGCTTGGCGGTGCGGTGGAGGGCATCCTGCTTTCACGCCTGATGGAAAAGGTGGATGAGATATGGTTGTTCGGGTTTGAACAGGGAGATACACGGAAGAAAAGAGAGACGGCGGTACGGGAGAGGTATGGCACAAAGGCACGGTATTTCAGCCACCCGGAGATTATATGGAGGACAGCCATCCGGCGATTTTAAGCGCGGAGCAGTGGGACAGGCTTCAGGAGAAGATGAAAGAAAACCGCAGGGATGGAAGCAGCACGCAGGATAATCCCTCGAAATACCAGAACCGATATCCGCTGACCGGAATGCTGTATTGCCCGCACTGCGGACGGACGCTCCGGCGCAGGCAGGGGTACAAAAAGAGGATCGAGTGGCTGTGCTCCACTTACATTGAGGAAGGAAAACAGGCGTGTCCGGGGGTAAGGATTCCGGATGAATCCGCATCCCGGCAGAATATCACAGAGCCAACGGTGGCAGAGGAGGTTGTAAAGGATGGCAAGAAACATTACCGTTATACCGCCAAAGAAAAATTCGGCAGCAGGGAAAGGGAAGAAAACACAGCGCCGGAAGCTCCGGGTAGCGGCGTATTGCAGGGTGAGTACAGACCAAGAAGAACAGCTATTAAGCTATGAGAACCAGGTGCGGTTTTACACGGAGAGCATCAACAGCAATCCGGAATATGAATGTGCCGGGATATACGCGGATGAAGGGATAAGCGGCACCAATACGAAGAAAAGGGAAGAATTTAACCGGATGATCGCAGACTGCCGTGCCGGGAAGATTGACCGGATCATCACAAAATCCATTTCTCGGTTTGCCCGGAATACGCTGGACTGCCTGAATTATGTCCGGGAGTTAAAAGCTCTTGGTGTTGGCATCACATTCGAGAAAGAAAATATCGACACACTGGACGCAAAGGGAGAAGTGCTGCTGACGATCCTTTCTTCTCTGGCACAGGATGAGAGCCGCAATATTTCTGAAAACAGCACCTGGGGTATCCGGAAGCGGTTTGAAGTCGGACAGCACAAAATGAGTACGGCACGGTTCCTTGGGTATGACACGGATGAATCCGGGAAGCTGGTGGTGAACCGGAAACAGGCGAAGATCGTGCAAAGGCTTTATATGGAATTCTTGCATGGAAAGACTACCGATTATATTAAGCGGATTTTTGAGCGGGAAGGCGTGGTAAATTGGAACGGCAGCACGAAGTGGCAGGCTACCACACTTGCCAGTATGCTGGAAAATGAAAAATACAAAGGGGATGCCCTTTTGCAGAAAAGCTATACGGCTGATTTTCTGACAAAAAAACGTGTGATGAACGAAGGGGAGATTCAGCAGTTTTATATTGAGGATGACCATGAAGCCATTATTGAGCCATGGATTTGGGAATGCGTACAGTTGGAGATGGAACGTAGGAAACGGTATCTGGAAGAGCATGGGACAAATTCCTTTTCCCATAATACGGAACAGAATCCATTTGCGGCGAAGATCGTTTGCGGGGAATGCAACAAGGTTTTCCATAGGAAAGGATGGCAGAGCAGCACAGGAGAAATACGCAGGATCTGGCAGTGCAGTGAGCGGTATAAGGTAAAAGGTGTGCTGGGATGTTCCAATCGGCATATAGATGAGAATACCGTGCGGAAGATTTATTTCATGGCATGGAATAAGCTGCTGGAATGCCGGGATGAGCTTCTACCGGAGTGGAAGGAAAAAGCACAAGGAGAGGATTTGTTGGCGAGGTTCCGGGCGGTAGATTTTATGGAGCTGACGGAACATGCACAGCCCATACAGGAATTGGACATTGACCTGATGCTACGGACACTGGATCATATCAAGGTGTATGAGAGCGGCGTGGTGGTGACGGTGTTCTTGGATGGGACGGAGATTGAGTATAAAGCAGAATAGAGAGAAAAAGAGTCAATTGTAAAAAATTCAGTTGGCTCTTTCTTGTTTTTTGCGGTAGAAAGAAGTAGAGGGCTATGGTAGAATACAAGTAGTAGTTGGATAATAGTACAAATGAAAAGGGGGATACCTTTAAATGGAACTATTACTTGTTCATTTAACAGATATACATATTGAAGCAGAACGTGATTTTGATATTCTTTTGGGCCGTAGTGAGGCGATTAGCCGAGCTATCATGTTGCATATAACAAATGTTGAAAATACAACCATTTTTTTATGTGTGACAGGAGACATTACATATTCTGGAACAAAGGAACAATTTGTTTATGGTACCTTATTTATTGGGGAAATAGTAGATATTATAAAAAAAAGGTATAACAAGATAATGGTTCAAGTAGTTGTTATACCGGGAAACCATGATTGCAATTTCGAGGATGATTTTGCTCCGACAAGAGAACTGTTATTAAAAAATATTGATATATCTACAGCAACCTTACCAGAGATTATGAAGTCTTACACGACCATTCAAAGTGCATATTTTGAATATGCAGATTCATTGAGTAAAGAGGGGATAGGATTTGGTTGTCAAAATGACAAGATTTTAACGGAAAATGTTTTTAATGATGAACAAAATGGAATCACGATTAGATTTCATTGTATAAATACTGCTTGGTGTTCATCAAAGCATGAAATCAAGGGGAAAATGCACTTTAAGATAAAAGATAAATATGAAAAAAATGAAAATGATATCGTAGTAACACTTATGCATCATGATGAGTCTTGGCTTGATTGGGATGATGCCGAAAATTGGAAAGATTATTATAAAACATATTCAGATATTGTATTGGTTGGACATGACCATACGGCAGAATATGTGTATAAAGAGAATTATAATGCAGCATCAAACTATTTTATAAAGGGAAATCAATTATATAGTTCTGGGAATAGTGAGCAAAGTGGGTTTAATATATTAAAAATTGATTTATGTGCAAATATTCAAAATTTCTTTTCATATAAATGGAATGGAAGTATATATGAGAATATTATTGATACAAAAGGAATTCCGTTTAATCGGAATAGATTTTACAAATCAGGCATAGAATTAAAGAAAACTGTAAAGGATTTTCTTGAAAATATGGACATGGATTTGTTCAGTAGGTATAAGGATACCTTATATTTATCAGATATATTTGCATACCCTACTTTACGAGGGGAAGCTTTAACAAATAAGAAAAGTATTGTTCATTATAGAGAAAAAGATACAATAATGAAAGCCATTTGGGAAAAGAAATTTATATTGATTTTAGGGGAAAAAGAATTTGGTAAAACCGCCTTATTGAAGAAATTATACAGAGAATTTTATGATGCAAATAAAATACCAGTTTGGATAGATGTGTCAAAAATAAATTCAGCAGATGGTGAAATTTTAAATGATAAAATGAAGGGATTTTATAATGACGAATATGATAATGTAAGTGCGGAAGAAATATTGCAGATGGATTCTGAAAATAAAGTGTGTATTGTTGATAATTTTGATGAAATCTCTCTTTCGGATAAGAGTATAAAAAAAGTCTTACAGTATTTAACGGACAAGTTTGGAGTTGTGATTTTGTCAAGTACACCAACTAAACGAATGGTCAATTTCCTAAAAAATATTGAAGCCAATAAATATATAGAAGAAGAATTTTTTGAGCTTCAAATTTGTGAGTTAAGGGCTTATGGAAAAAGACAGTTGGTAAATAAATGGTTACTCCTGTCGGATTCAGAACAAGATATTGACAGTATTCAGTTTGATAATTTAAGAAAAGAAAAATTATTTCAAGTAGAAAGCGTGATGAAAAATGGATTTTTCCATAGGACACCGCTTGAATTTTTATTAGTGTTGTCATATTTAGAAAACACTACTAGCATGAATGTTGATTATAGTAGATATTCCTATATTTATGATTGCTTGATTAAAGATAAGATTAATAAAATCTCAGATGGGGACACTAATGATGCAGCAATGTATCAAACGATTTTAGAACAACTGGCTTACAAGATGTATGAAGAAAAGCAATCTAACAGTGTTGAAGAAAGTTTTCTTACAACGGTTATATATGATTATAATCAAGAGTATACAGGGGCAAAAGGTGAGGTAATAGACATTGTTAATAGGTTGTTGGATTATAGACTTATTTCAAGAACCAGAGAAGGGTATCGATTTAAATACGATTATATGCTTTATTATTTTGCTTGTGGTTTTATGGAACACCAGATTGCGCCGCGAGATAGAGATAAAATAATTGAAAACTTATTGAGTGATGTTTCTAAAGAGGTAAACTATAATATTTTACTATTTTTGGCATTTGGAGCAAATGTGGAGTATGAGATATTACCTAAAATAATTGAAGCCTCAGAGAAAATTTTACCAGAGTGTAAAGACTTTAAATATGAGCAGCAATATGAAATGGTAAAAGAGTTGGAAAAGGATATTGAAACAAAAGTGGATGATATCTTTGCGGTTCCTAAGAATAAAAATATTTCTGAAATACAGGAAAGGAATGCAATAATTGCAGATATGATAGAGGAACAGATTGAAAAGGATGAATCCAATAATGTGGCTGAGGAGATGGATAAAATGACGCTAGAATTAATTCAATTAATGCGTTTAACAGAGTTGCTCGGAGACATTATTAAAAATTATGCTGGAAAACTCAAAAGAAAGCCGAGAATGATAATTATAGACGAGATGCATAAGGCAGTAATGAAAACTATGGGAAAAATGGTAACATCCATGGAATTTATTATTGGGAAAATAATGAAGTTGATTGAAGAAAAACAAAAAGAAGGTGATAACGAATACTTAATAAAAAGTGATTTTATTGTTGAACTGAAGAACCTGTTTTACCAATTGTGGAAGACTTTTGTTATTGGAAATGTAAGAATATTGGCAAATAGACTAGAGTGTGATAGAATAACGAAAGAAATTTTGGAATTTAATGATGAGTTGGATTCGGAATTTTTTAGAATGGTTTCGATTGAGTTTTTAATCAATACTCAAAATGGAAATTTGCCTGTGAAGGAAATTGATTCATGTTTTAGGGGGAAAAGGACATTGGGGAAATTTTCTCAATATGTTATGAAGGAAATTATTGCACGAGATTTATGCAGTTATCAATTTGAGCCTAATTCCAAACAGGCAGTATGTGATTTGCTAGGCTTTAATATTAAGGATTTTAGAATCGAAATGCAGAAGAATTTAAATTTAAAGGATGCATAAATGAAAAGCCTAAATTCCTTTGGTATGGTGTGTTGATTTAGTATAGTAATAGTAGATGATGTAGCTGCGGTATCCGTTAGTTGAATGCTTAAATCCCCAATATTTGCTGAAAGAATGAACTGGTATTGATAGGTAATACAGAAACCTGAAGGTATACTGGACGGATAGCCAGTCGTTGGTAGATACCCTCCAATTAGCCATAAAAGAGAGTTGGTAATGTTACGATCATCGCTCTCTTTTTTGGTTTAAAAGGGAATCTTTACATAAGAGGAAAACCGCTTGACAAATTGGCAATCCAGAGTGATTACTGGACTACCAAATTTGTTAAGGAGTTGATATCAGATGACAAAAGAACAGCAGCAAACTATTGAGCGCCTTCGGAATATGGGGTTAGGCTACCGGAAAATAGGAATTGCATTAGACCTTCCAAGGGACAAAGTCAGAAATTATTGCAAAGCAAATGGTTTGGATGGATATGCAAAAAAACGTCTTCAAGCCAGAGAAGGAAAGCAAATGGAAGCAGTCTGTGCTGACAGTGTATGCAGACAATGTGGCAAGCCATTAGAGAAGAAATCCGGCGGACGAAAACGGATTTATTGTTCTGATGAATGTCGCAGATTATGGGTGAAAACCCATCCGTCTCTTTACAAGCATGAGTGTATGTTTTGCGGAAAAGAATTTGAGAGCCAAACGAAAAATCAGAAGTTTTGCAGCCATGACTGTTATATTCGCAATCGGTTCTGGCGGCAGGAGGATACCGAAGAAATTATGAAACTGATCCTTGCCGGGAAGAAAGTTCCGATGGTTCCCAAGTGGCTCAAAGACATACTCAATGGCGAAACAAAATGAGCAATAGTTTTGCCGAAGTGTATGGATGGGGTTGCGCTTCCAGAAAAGGGGTGAAAACCGCTAAAAAGGGGTGAAAATCGTCTGGTGGAGTAAACTGAAAAAACGCTATACTCTCTGGCAAAAGTCGGGGATAAATTTGAGTGATAACTTTTGCCATGTAGTATTCTGGTTCCGTCCCCACGCATGTGGAGACAGTCTGCCTTCTGTCGAAAAAAGCCCAATAAATCAAAGGATTTCGCCATTTTGGGAATAAAATAGATGTGTGTTTCTGTTTCCGTAGAGTGATGATATAATCGGAGATTCACCCCAGGGGATAGGCTTTGGAGAACGGGAAGTATACATTTTGGCGAAAGGATACATTTGGGCAAAAGTGGTTTTGTTAAAGGAGCGTATGATGAAGGAAGTTAAACAGTTCGCAACCCAATTTCGAAGAGCGATTGATTTGGCTTTGGAAGCAGGAGAGTTTGATAATGACAGCATATATCGCAGATTTCCACGTGCTTGCTGCGGAGATACGAGTGATTTGTTAGCTCAGTATTTATTGGATAAAGGTATCAAAACAGATTATGTCTGTGGAACATATTGGGGTAAACCGGATGGAAACGGACAATCTCATGCGTGGCTGATGGTAGACAAACATATTAATATAGATATCACAGGTGACCAATTTAGTGGCAAGTCTACTTTTCTTAATTATGACAAATCAGTTTATGTAGGTGAGGGAGATGATTTCCATAGGCTCTTTGAGGTTGAAGATAGAGATGTTCATGAGCATCGTGGGTTGAGTGCTTTGGGTGGGTTTTGTGAACCGAGGCTGTGGGATTTATATAGAAAAATCTTAAAATACATTTAGTCAACCACTTTTTATGGGGATAAAACCATTACCCCACTTTGAACACCTATTGCATACTTTCGCTATGCAGTATAAAATCAAAGTTCAGGGGAATATTGAAACCGTTCGTCTGCTTTCAAAGAAACCTTGATTTTCTGCGGTTTGTAGGATATTAAGGGGAGAAAATGAATGTGTGTTTTCAGACTCTGCTGAATAATAGGCTTTTGCTAAAAGGTATCATTTTTGCGAAAATGTATGATACCTTCCGGCAGAAGCCTTTTTATATAAAGATAACTTGACTTCTAAATCTTACTGATGTAATATTTACACAAGTGCAGCAGGAGTTCGAACGATATTTTTTTGTTGTGAAATCTTACATATGTAATAAAAAAGGGAGGAGGAATGTATAGTACGATATATTCATAAAAGAGGAATTTTTTCACTCCAAAATCTTACAAATGTAATATTTTGGAGATATAGTGTACATTGAAAATAGAATATGACCATATCAGCAAAGCAAAATGAATGGAGGTCAATATGAAGAAATGATTCTAATGGAACTGGATATGCAGCCCATCGGGATGACATTCTTTTAGCAGGAAAAACAGGTACGCAGAAATCAAGGCATCGAAGGATGATACTTCGGGTACGGAATTAGGATGGTTTGCAATTTTTACAGCAGAAGATACGGTAGAACGTCCTATATTGATTATCAGCATGGTAGAAGATGTAAAAGGAAGAGGAGGAAGTGGATATGTTGTTAAGAAAGACCGCCTGGTTCTGGAAGAGTGGTTTAGTAGTAATTAGTTTTTTACTGATGCATAGTGTTTCGGGGTGCAGCGATGCACCCCCGGAAGAAGATACAGTTTCGGAAACAGTAATTGATATTCAGGCTATTCCAGAAGAACCTCAGGAGAATGCAGAAGAAATTATAAACATCTGTATAGATCTTTATAAGAAGGCAGCAGAAGAAAACAAGATAGCTGATTTGGAAACGATTCGCAGTATTGTAAATTGCCTTGGAGAAAATGGATATCCGGCTGTTGACAGCAGAAATCAAGTTAACATGACTGAGGCAGAGCAGGTACTGGAATTTTGCGAAAAGGTGGATGCACAGGAAGAAGCAGAAATAACGATTCTTGAAGTCAGTTATTTTGGCGGATTTGTAAAATACGATTTGCACTCAAAAGACGGAAGGGTGGATGTGGTCAGAAGCTATTACAAGTATGAAAAGAAAGGATGATATTATGGCATTAAAAAGAAAAAGCATTCTACTGCTCATGGTATTTCTGATTGGGTGTTTCGTGTGTGCCTGTGGAAAAGAAGATAGTGTTGCGGGAGAATCTCTTGTGGAAGATACGGAAGAAGTATCTTCCACGGAGAAAATAAAAAATGCCGAGGAAGAGGCTGCAGAACAATGGGAAAAGGGCTACGACCTTCCAGTAGATGAACAGGAAAGGGAAGAAGCTGAGACTGACTGTAAAAAGCTGATGGAACATTATCTTGATATTTATGAAACTGCAGATAAAGGGATAGCATCCAATGTTGTTTTGGATGATCAAACGGTTCTTGAAATGCAGAAGAAGGTAAAGGACGCAGGATATCCAATTGCTACGATGGTAACGTATTTTAACATGGGGAATTATGAAAGTGTCGATAGTTTTCTTAAAGAATGTATGGAAGGGCAAAGCGGTTCTGTAGTAATTTATGAAATCCACAACGATGGTGGACTGGGCAGAATGAAATTCTTTTTTGATGGAACGGATATGTATGTTGTAAGTGCAAGAGGAATCTGGAATGCTGACAACGAGCCGGGAATTTCGTACATTTCATATACGAGACTCAAGGAATGGAAATACACGGAAAAAGGATGGTTCTGCTATGAGTTGTGTGTGCCGGAGCCACCGGAAGTCAGTGAAATTGTGGATGGAAGCTGCCTGATTAGAATAAAACCTATGACAGAGGAACAGCGTGAAATGTCTGAACATTGTGTTCGAGGTCTTGGATATCAGGGAAATAACCTTTTGTGTTCAAACTGGAATATAGAAAATCTGAATGAGTTGGATTATAACGGGATGTTTGAATATCTGTATGGAATGAAATAGGGAGAAAAATTTAATTCCGAAGATTATCCAAAGGGTATCCCAAAAGAAGAATTCGAAAGTCTGATTATGGAATATCTTCCGATAACAGCAGAGCAGATACGGGATTACGCAGTATTTGATGAGGAAAACCAGACCTATTATTGGGTGCGACTTGGATGCTTTAATTATGCGCCTACTTTCTTTGGGACATCTCTGCCAGAGGTTGTCGACATCAAAGAAAATGAGGATGGGACGGTTACGTTAACGGTGGAGGCAGTTTGCGACATGGTCATTTGCGATGATGCAGTCATTACCCATGAACTTACGGTAAGATTTGCAGAGGATGGCAGTTTTCAGTATTTGGGGAATGAAATCCTAAATGACGGAATTATGCAGATACCCGATTACCAATACCGGATTAAAGAATGATTTGATGATAATGGTGTTCTATGATAATCTTACACGTGTAAGAAAAGAAAGGAGGACACATGAAAAAATTAAAATTAGTTGGAATATTGGTAGCAGTTGTATTGATAGGCGGAGTAATATCCATTTCATTCATAAATAATAACATTGCCTATAAAGTGGAAAAGGAATTATGTGAAACACCACTGCCAGAGAAAACGGAACTGATAGAGTCAATATCACGGACAGGGAAGCTGACAGGTAACGGAAACGGGATGCAATATTTTGGTGCGATTCTAATTCAGAGCGAGTTGTCCTTGAAAGAACTGGATGATTACTATTCGGATCACAGAAGCAATGAATGGGAGTATCTTGTGGAAATTCAGGAAGGACAGTCTATTGATGTGATTGACAACGAAACTCTGAATTTTGGGAAAGAAATAAATGACGCCGGATATTACATTGTATATTCATGGGAAAGCGAAAATTCTCTATTGAAAGAACTGGATATACGAGGACATTAAAAAGGGGGCTATATCAATGAAAAAATTTATGCTATGTATTATGGGCTCGCTCATTGCACTGTTTGTAGTATTTTGGTGTTGCATTTCGTATACGGTAAATTACAAGAAGATAACTTGCGATACATCCGTTTCACCAGATAAAAAATATGAAGTGATACTTCAAGCTGTTGGAGAACCGGAATGGCCTTTTGGTTCAGCAAGTGGACGGTTAGTCCTTAAAGAAGGCGAAGATAAGATATCGCAAACAGATTTTGAATTGCACAATGACGGTGCAAGCATCAGTAGCAGCTGTTGGAAGGTTACCTGGCATGAGGATTATGTAGAAATAATTCTATCAGGTGAAGAGCAATTTGATGAACAAGTCATTTTATATTTCGATGGTACGAAAGAAATACAGCAATTGACAGATGTAGCAGATATTGAAGTAGAATATCCATCAGGAGAGAGATTAGATGAAAGCCGGGTTATAACTGAACAATCCTTTGATGTAGAATTGAATGATTGGGGTGAAGTACAGTTTGTATCTTATCTGCCGACTTATGAAACGCTCTGGGAAGATGTTTCATTTGTGCTGGCAAAAGACAATCAAATTATATATTATTTTCCGGAGTGTTATGAAAATAATAGTACAGAGAATGATAGTGTAGGAATGTTTGATAGTGTTGAAGCGGTTGGATTTCAGGATATAGATGGAGATGGTGCAAAGGATGTGATTGTCATCATAAACTATGTTACAGGAGCAGGACCGCAGGGAATGATGCCACGAAAGACCATTAGAATATTCAGTTCACAGGATAATGGTTTTGTCATTCAACACGATTTAATGGATGAATTAATGGAAAATATGAAAGAGGATGATATTTCTATTCCTGCGATCTGTGATTATGTGACATTAATGGAAACAAATGAAATATATGATGGATATCGTACTATATATCAACAATACTTCGCAGACGAAGGATGTGATTTTATGATATCATACGGTGCGAATGGAAATTCTAGAGTTATCTTAAATGAGAATGAGGAAATAATAGAATATCTTGTATATGACAGACTTTCGGAGAATGAAAAATGCGAATTATATGTTTTATACAGAAGTAAGAAAAACACAGATGGTTCATGGTATATCTCAGAGGCGGAGATCCTTGATATATTTGCATATAGTATGTCTACAAAAGATGTGGTCAGTAGTGGTAAAACATCATGGTCAGCGACTGGAAGTGAAGAGCATGAAATAAATTAAGATAAGCTTTTGATTTTAATTCGATTATCTACATGTGGTGTGAGGTGTTTTTATGAGAAAGTTTGTTAGAACGTATTCTCCATTTTTAGTATATTTTGTATGTGTGGCTTTGGCTTATTTTCTTTGTTTTTATTTATTTCCCAAATATAATGCGGCCTTAGCCTATTTGGGTTTTTTAATTATATATACATATATTGATATTGGGGTTTTTATTTTAGGTTTTTTTATGGGAAAAATCATTGTCAAACGCAGCATTGACATTAGCTTTTTGCTGTGCCTAATATATGCATTAATTTCTTTCGGGTTGATGCTCTTGATAGGTTCTCTGAAATACGTTTTTTATGATTATATGTATAGTAACTTTACGTTTACATTTTCAATCTTCATTGAATCATTAGGTGATAGAGATAGTTTGTTTGTTTCAATTGGGACATTTATATCTTTTTTTATTGGAGAAATTATAGAATACATCAATGATAAATCTAATTCTTGACGTATAGAACTGGATAATTGAAACGCTTTTATGCATAAAGTGAAAATAAAAAAATCGGGCAAAGGATTATACGACTATGACCTTTACCCGATTTCTTTATTTCCAGATATTCATGTCGGACAAGATAGACATGGTTATTTCAGTTGCGTTGCCTCCGGTAGCATCGCTGTCTGCACCAATGTTGGTAGCGAAAAAGTATGTATTATCTACAGTTTCGATATAGCCGATAAACCATCCGTTCACATCCTGGCCATCCACACGTCCGGTTCCGGTCTTTCCGTAGAATGTTCCGGCATCGGAAGAGGAAAGGCAGATGGCATCTTTTACTGCATTGATATTTTCAGGGGTGAAGCCAAGGCTGTTATTCTGCAGCCTGGTTAGAAGTTCGACCTGCTCTATTGGGGAAATCTTCAAGGAAGATTCCATCCAATAAGTGGAGAGATCACCACTTATATTTTCGTTTCCATATCCAATTTCCTGAATATAGTTGGAAATGTCAGCGGCTCCAAGCTGTTCGTCCACAGATTCAAAATACCAATTCACAGAGGAATTCATTGCAGACTGTAAGGTCTGATCCGCATTCCATGCTTCAAATGGATAAGTTTCGCCATTCCATGCAATGAACGAATTTTCCGGTGTAATGATATCTTCTTCCAATCCGAACAGGGCATCATATATCTTGTAGGTGGAGTTTGGAGCAACTCGTAAGGTGGAATGCTCCATGTCGTGTATGCTCCATGCATCATTTTCTAAATCGTACAAAACAAAGCTGCCTTCGTATTCTCCAAAGTAGGAAGAAAAGTCAACATAGGAAATATTCTCAGAAGAAGTTTTCCATTGATAATGGCTGACCTCTGCTGCGTATGTAGATAAAATCGGAGCGAGACCAAGAAGCAGGACAGCGGTCAGCATGAATGCAGTCATGCCCTTTAGCCTTTTCATAAATGTCGGCTTCTCATATGAGGCAATATTGATGATTCTTCGTTTCATCTGTTTCATGTTTCCACCAAGGCCGGCAGCAAACGGAAAAGGAGTAAGTGAAACCTTCTCTGCAAAGTTAATTAGTGTATTGCCATAATCTTCGTAAGCATCCTCTTCAAGCATTTTCAAAACGGAAGTGTCACAGGCAACCTCTCTGTCATTACGCATTTCTTTCAATGCATACCAGACAAGAGGATTGAACCAATATACCACTCCGGCAAGGTTCATCAGATAACTGGCAATAGCATCTTTGTGCTTATAGTGCTGCAGTTCGTGTAACAGCATGTACCGCATATCGGATTCGTTGTAATCAGAGATCAGATGAATCGGCAGATAAATACACGGTTTCAAAAGTCCCACAATAATCGGGGATTTCAAAAATGCGGTGCTGTAAACAGGTATATTTCTGTGAATTCCCATTTCCTCTAAACATTGATGATATAGTCTGCGTACTTCTGGGTTCTGGAGGGAAAGTGCAGATTTCTCCAAAGTGCGTAGACGGAGCGAGGATTTGATTACCAATATAATCATTGCAAAAATGCCTACAATCCATATCCCTAACAATATGTATCCGGCAATGGATGGTGTCTCGCTATTTACAGAAAGTGCGAAGTCATTCATCCAGTCTGTATTTCCTGCTGGATTAATTCCCACAGCTTCTCCTATAGCGGTTGCGGTACCAGAAGCAGGAGAGCTTCTTAAGTTGCCAAGCCACGAGAAGATTTGTGGAAATCCGATGAGACGGAACGGTATAAAGGGAACTGTCAGCAACCCAAGAAGCAGGAACCACAGATTATACTGCATCCGGCTGGACAGGTTGTTTTTGAATATCCACTTGGTTATCAAAAGAATTCCGATGATACCGCTGATAAATAAATTGCATATTAAAAAGCGTATCATAAAATCGGCCACGTTAATTGCCTCCTTTTTTTGACCTCTTGGAAAGAAGGGAGCGGAGAGTGTCTATTTCTGTTTCAGATAGTCTGTCATTTTCTATATATGCAGACAGCATGGCAGTGATATCCCCGTCATAGTATCGTTCCAGAAAAGAATTGCTTTCCTGGCCGATGTATTCGCTTTCTTTCACGACTGGGGTGTAAACAAACATGCGGCTCTGTTTTTCATAAGTCAGAGCACCTTTGGTCACAAGGCGTTTGATTAAAGTCTGTATCGTTTTCGGACTCCAGCTTGTGGTCTGTAATAATTTATCTGTTATTTCATTTGTACTGATCGGAGCATGTTTCCATACAATTTTCATAACTTCAAATTCAGCTTCAGAAATCTGTGGTAAATCACTCATTTCAAATCCCTCCTTAAATCTTACGACTGTAATAAATGTATTATAGACGTTATTTATGTGGTTGTCAATTTCAGAAAAAAGATATTGACTTGACTCTTACCTGTGTAATAATTAAAACATTACAAGAGTAAGACTTAGAGATGGCAACAAAAAGAAAAGAACCAGAATCACAACGGATTAGCTGGTTCCTTTACTCGTTTGAATTACCTCTTTTATGTATAAGTGCTAAGAGGTATTCAATTGCTGGAAGAATCTCGGCTGCCTCTTGCTCATCACATTCCTGTAGCATCAATAACAGTTTTTGCTTTTTCAACCCGTCCGTAGCAGTGTCAGGGTGAAAAATACGGTCTGCAGGAATGTGTAAATAAGCGATGATCTGGCACAATACTTCGAACTTGGGATTACCACGGTCGTTTTCAATATTTAGTATTGTACGTTCATCACAACCTATTTGTTCAGCTAATGCTGCTTGAGATAGATTCTATCCCGTGATTTATGGTGCATCCGATGAGGATGATTGGAGGATCGAAGCTACATGGTATAAAGCCAATCCTTCCCTTGGAGAAACTATCGATATTGAAAAGGTTCGAAATGCCTATATCAGTGCAAGGGAAAATGCTGCAGAAGAGAATATCTTCCGGCAGCTTCGATTAAACCAATGGGTAAAACAGTCCACACGTTGGATGCAGATGGATAAATGGGATGCGTGTGCATTTCTCGTAAATGAGGAGGAACTTATCGGAAGAACCTGCTATGGCGGTTTAGACCTTTCAAGTACATCAGATATCACGGCATTTGTACTTGTGTTTCCACTGAGAAATGATGAAGAGTTTATGTATCGGAATAAGAACTGCATTTTTCTTCCAACATTTTGAAGTCACAGCATCTTGCAGCAAGGGAAGAATCGGGCTTGGCAATGCATTTCTGATATAATTTCATGGCTTTATTTTGCAGAGTGTCCTGAACATTGTCGATTAAAGCTTTTTCTTTCTGGAGAAGGTAGACATAGTCTGTTTTTTCTTTTTCGTTACTGAAAGAACGGAAGCTTTCTACCTGATTATATTTTAACTGTGTAAGACAGTTATCAGGAACCGGAATCATATTATTGATATTTAATACCGCATAAAGATATCCGGTGGATTCATCCTGGAGTTTGTGGAAATCCAGACTGTTGGACATCTTCTGATGTTTTGGTTTTGCAGAGGAAATAGGGACATAGTAGTGGAAATCTCCGATAGTAAGAAGAATTCCCACATGGAGTTTCAAACGTTCCCCATATTCCACATATCCGACACGGGAATCAAACTGTGTCAGGTAATTGATGTATTTCTTATCGACAACGTACCAATCCATAAAGTCTCCTGAAAAGTAAAAAAGTGGGTGGATTACTCCACCCACTGCTGTTAACCGATTGTTTTAATTGGACAATCTAACCGCTTTTAAACGAGCATTTTAACTGGACGCTCTAACCACTGCACAGATATTTCTATCTGTGTTTTTATTATATGCAATTTACAGCAAAAAATCAATGCCTGTAATTGCTAAATTTTTATGACCTTTTTTCGATTTCTACAGGATTGATTTTATCACAGACAGGTACAAAAAGAAAGAGAGGGATCACTGATAAATCCACAGAAGTTCAGAATTTGAACTTCAAGAAGTCTAAGAATTTGATTAATTTCTGTTTGTAAATTTGAAATAGAACATAGACATAACAGCGTAAGGGTAGTTATAGACCGCAAGTGTTTTACAGAAAGCAATGAAGATGTATCTGGAGCATCAGAAGCATAAGGAGCCTTCCCATGGGAAAATCCCGGTAAAGAAGCTGGTCGGTCAGGGAGAGGGTGCAAAGTCCATTGAGGTTACGGATAGCAATATAAAATCCTTTGAGCGTGTCGCAAGGAAATACAATGTCGATTTCGCAGTAAAGAGGGATAAGACCACGGAACAACCCAAGTATCTTGTATTTTTCAAGGGCAGGGATGCCGATGTGATTGCACAGGCGTTCAAGGAATTTGTAAAAGTTAATGAGAAAAAGCAACAGCGTCCGTCATTACGGCAGAAACTGAAAGGACTTCAGAAGATGATCGCACAGAACAAGAACAGTCTTTGGAACTGTATATGCAGTGCAATGCCAGACTGTGGAGACAGGAACAGAAGGAAACAGTAATGATTTATCATATCATCAACAAAGGAACATAAGAAGCCGGAAGAAGCTGGGAACGGATCAGGAGAAGACTGGAAAATATACGGGTGCTGGCTGTTTTACTATTGTTGCTGAGGCTGATGGTGTTGGAGCATCAATGAGGGGGCTGCTGAAAGCATATGAGAAAGAGCGGAATGAGTGGAGCTCGCTGGATTTTGTGACAAGAATATAATGGGTGAGTGATGAGGCTTTGCATTGCGAGTTGGTTCGTGGTGTGAAGCCTCTTTTGGGATCTAAAATTTATTATCGAACAATAGGTTATGTTTAGTTAATGGAGAGAATAGCACTATAAATGATGAATGAGTTTCATATGAAAAAAATGTTAGGTTTTTAGGATTCATCGATTTAGATTTTTTATAAAGAGAAGTTCAAAAACAGAAGTAAAATATGTGTAGATTTTTCAAAAAAAAATTATTGACGTGCGGAAAACCGCGTGGTATGTTTTTTTGAAGAAAGAGATTATTTTAAAGGCAAACCTATTGAAAGGCAGGGTCGCAAAGCCAGAAGGGACTAAAGTCAGAAAGCTTGACCATGTCAGCCGGTTGTCACTGTTTCCATATCATCATAATATATGGAAAAGATGTTTGAACAGAAGAGATTCCGATACCTTTTATACTATATAGATGTGTGATTTAAAAAAAATATAGTAGGGACACTGGCAGATCTTGGCAAGTGTCCTTTTTGTATGCAAAAATGGGTAACAAAACTAGCAGGGACAGGTTTTCTGTATACAGATAAAAGCAGGATGAAGAAGGCATAAAACGGAGAGAGGACTTTTATAAAATGAAAAATTATGAAGACAAAATATATTCCTTAGGTGAGACTGTAACGGGACAGACACAGGCTATGTCACAGGTCATACAGAAAACACTGGAAAATAATGGCGGGGTAGGTATAATGACAGGATCTTATGACCAAAACCTGTCTATTTTGTCTGTGGATAATCTGCTGTTGCATAGTACAGGATATACATTCGATACTTTCATGGAACAGACAAAAGGTTCATTGAGAAACTTCTTTTATGACGCGGAAGATATACTGGAGCGAGACCGCTTTTTGCAGCTTCACGGAACAGGGGAAGCACAAATCATTGCAGCAAACGGTACAGTGAATAATGTACGGCTTTGTAAAGAGGACGCGACAGATGAGGCGGGCAGACAGATCTGGGTAATGTCCGTACAGGTCAACTGGGATCATGTAAATTTGGCACTGCTCAATGAGGCTATCTATTCCGGCTTCTGGTATTTTGACTGTGACGAAAACAGTGAGATTGTGAATGCAAACTGGAGTCATGAATTCCGAAAAATGCTTGGCTATCATGATACTCTGGACTTTCCGAATAAACTGGAATCCTGGTCAGATCTTCTGCACCCACAGGATAAAGAAAGAGTAATGGTGCAGCTTCAGGCGGTAATTAAGGATAAGACGAACCAGATAAAATACCAGGTAGAGTATCGTATGAGAATGAAGGATAATCAATACCAGTGGTTTCGGGCATCGGCGGAAGTAATACGCCGTCTGGATGGTTCTGCCAGCAGGATTGCCGGGATTTTTATTAACATTGATGGGGAGAAAAAAGAAATCATGCAGGCACAAAAATCTGCTGCTTTCCACCGGGCTTTTACGAAAGCAGATTTGTGCGAGTATTATGTGAATCTGGAAGCGAATACTTTTGATACCTTTAAGGTTGAACCGTCCCTGATGACCGTCTTTGAACAGAGTTATACATGGGATGAATTGATTCGGCATTTTGTGGATTCCTATGTTGTGGAGACAGATAAGAAGGCGGTATCCTCTTTTTACGACCGTGGTTATATTGCAGAAAGGCTGAAGGGTCTGGAAACCGAATTGGCTTTAGAGTGCCGTATCAATCTGAATGGAGAAGAACGATGGGTCCGCAATGTGGTCATACGTGGCGAAATAGAGGATTCAGAATATGCCATGATTTTTCTGCGTGATATCACAGAGGCAAAGGTAGAGAGCGCACGGCATCTGCAGATGGCAACGGATAATGCTTCCATGGAGCAGTTGATTCAGAGTATTGTGCGTCTGGTTGACCGCTTTGTTGTCTGTGATCTGGAAAATGACAGATATGAATTCTACAATCTGAATGGACAGATGATATATAAACCTCTGGGATTTTATCATGATTTTCAGATGCAGGTTCTTGAAAAATATAAGACACTGGAACCATTAGAAGCTATAGATATCCTGATAGACCCGGATAATATTCGGAAGAAACTGAAAAGTGAAAATGATATTTATAAGTTTGAGTATTGCAGCCTGGATGAAAAGACTTATAAAATCGCTTCTTATATTCCCTTGGAATGGAAGAAAGGAAAGCTGGAAAAGGTATTGCTGGCATCCATGGATGTGACACAGGAGAAGAAAGCAGAGATTGAATCCCGTCAGGCACTGAAAGAGGCTTACCGGTCCGCAGAAAATGCAAATCGTGCGAAAACAGAATTCCTTTCCAATATGTCCCATGATATCCGGACACCAATGAATGCGATTGTGGGTCTGACGGCAATCGCAGGAGCAAATGTTGAGAGCAAGGACAGAGTCATTGAATGCCTCGGCAAGATCACAGAATCAAGCCGCCATCTGCTGGGGCTGATCAATGAAGTATTGGATATGGCACGTATTGAAAGTGGAAAAATGACACTAGCACAGGAAGATTTCAATCTGTCAGAGCTGGTAGATAATCTTATTACACTTACGAAACCGGTGCTTGATGAACATAAACATAATTTTGATATACACATCAATCATATTGAACATGAGGCTGTCTGTGGTGACAGCTTGAGGATTCAGCAGGTATTTGTGAATCTGATGAGTAATGCGATCAAGTATACACCGGATGGTGGAAATATTACTTTTTCGATAGAGGAAAAACCCAATGGATTTTCAGAACTTGGATGCTATGAATTTACGATTGAGGATAATGGAATCGGTATGTCACCGGAATTCCAGAAAATCATGTTTGATCCGTTCAGCCGTGCAGATGACCACCGGACAACCAGAGTTCAGGGAACCGGTCTTGGAATGGCAATCAGCAGAAATATTGTGAACCTGATGAATGGCACTATTAAAGTGGACAGTACCTTGCACAAGGGAACTAAAATCACAGTAACAATTTATCTGGAGCTTCAGGAAAAAGAAAAAGAACAGGACAAAAATCTGATGAATCTGCCGGTTCTGGTAGTGGATGATGATAAGACATGCTGTGAAAGTACAGTTGCCACACTGAAAGAAATCGGTATTACAGGTGAATGGGTTCTTTCTGGCAAGGAAGCTGTTGAACGTTGTTATGCACGTCATGAGCTAAAAAATGATTATTTTGCTGTTATCCTGGACTGGAAGATGCCGGAGATGGATGGTATAGAAACTGCCAGACAGATCCGGAAACGGATCGGGAAAGAGATTACCATCATTGTACTGACATCCTATGAATTCAGCGAAATTGAAGAAGAGGCAAAGGCGGCAGGTGTAGATGCTTTTATTGCAAAACCGCTGTTCCGTTCCCGACTGACGGCTACACTGCGGCAGTTTACTTCAGGCAGAAAAGAAAATACAGCGAGAAATTATCTGGAGAAACTGTCAGAAGCAGATTATACAGGAAGAAGGATTCTGCTGGTTGAGGATAATGAGTTGAACAGAGAAATTGGTGTTGAAATTTTGCAGATGACAGGGGCAGAAGTGGAAACAGCAGAAAATGGGAAAATCGCAGTTGAAAAAGTGGAAGCTTCTCCGGAAGGATTGTATGATCTTGTTTTTATGGATATCCAAATGCCTGTCATGAATGGTTATGAGGCAACTGCAGCAATCAGGAGTCTTCCGGGTGAAAAGGGAAAACTGCCTATTGTTGCCATGACTGCCAATGCTTTTGCAGAAGATGTACAGCTGGCCAAAAATACAGGCATGAATGGGCATATCGCGAAACCGCTGGATATGAATAAGCTGAATGATGTTCTGGAAAACTGGCTGTAATTGTCTTCCTGGATGTATGGGAAAAGCAGCTAGGAAACATAGAGAGGGTTTTGTTATGACAGAAACTAAATATATATTTTCGAAGCAACCGCAGTCCATGGCAGTTTTGGTTTTTATAACCGTGCTGCAGAAGCAGCAAAGCGGGAAGCCGAAATGAAAACAAGGTTTCTGGCAACTATGAGTCATGATATACGTACACCACTGAACGGTATTATCGGTATGGTAAATATGGAAAATCAGTACGCAGATGATTCACAGATACAGCAGAAGATCAGAGAAAAGGTAATGGAATCCCTGAAATATCTGGTGTCTCTGGTAAACATCAGTGTACAAGGGGTACAAACAAGATAAAATAGAAATGAGGGGCGATAGAGCGGAAATGTCAGATTTTCCACTCTATCTGAACACGGTCGCTGGTGGCCTTGATCGTAGAGATCAAACCATCGGCGGCTTTTCTTTTGTCGTCAAAATCTATGCTGTCCCAGTTGTCGAGATAATAGGATAACTTCTTTATCTGCTGGGGAGATATGGTTTCAACGCTCAATTCAGCGATTGCCTTTGAAATGGTCTGGCGTCGGTTGTCCAGTTCTTCAATTTTTTTGTTAGCGTAGGCAAGCAAGGTCGCATTGGCTCCGGTCAGCGTATCCAGCAGCTTTTCAATTTCTGACTCCACCTGTGCCAGCTCCACTTGATAGGCGGTCAGTTTCGGATTGACTTTTTCCTCTCTGCCGTGGAGTATCTGAAAGTCTTTGAATTTCTCCTGCATGGCCGAGAAAATGAATTGCTCAAATTCTTCTTTGCGGATTTTCCCGCAGCCCGGACAGCCTTTGTTTTCCGTCCGTTTGGTACAGCGGAAATATCCAGTGCTGTTTGGTACATGGGTGGCTTTCAGAGCATACCCACAATGACCGCATTTGATTTTTCCGGCCAGCCAAGTGTTCTTCGGTTTCCGTCCCTGTTGGAAGGTGGTATTTGCCATAAGTTTTTTCCGGCATTTCAGCCATGTGTCAGAGGAAATGAGTGCTTCATGGGGAGCGATAACAAGTATCTGGTCTTTTAAGCACCTGTCCTTGTCCTCCTTCACATCCCGCCCCTGATAGAGATAGCAGCCGTTTGTTCCGGCAAAGTCAGAAGCGTCATTGACAATCGCTGCGCCCTGGCTCTTGAAAAATTCGTACAGCTCCAAATCGGCCTGTGCGTAAACCGGGTTTCTTAAAAGCTGGGAAAGAAATGTACGGAACATGGATTTGCCATAAATTTTTATGTCATGTTCCTCGAAGTATCGGGTAATATCTCCGAAGGAGGTTTCCGGTTCAGCGTACATTTCAAACATCAGCCGAACATGGTCGGCGGCTACGGGGTCGGCAACCATTTTCTTTGTGCGGATACCCTCTACCACAGTAGGCTCTAACTGATAACCGTATGGCGCCTGTCCGCTCATGTGAAAGCCTTTCAGGCACCGTGAATAGTAGGCGTCTGTGACACGCTTCTGAATTGTCTCACGTTCAAGCTGGGCGAATACAATGCAGATATTCAGCATGGCCCGGCCCATCGGTGTCGAAGTATCAAACTTTTCCGTGGAGGATACAAACTCCACATCGTACTCTTGAAACAGCTCCATCATCGTTGCAAAGTCCAGAATAGAGCGGCTTATACGGTCCAGCTTGTACACGATGACCCGCCGAACCTTTCCCTTGCGGATCTCGCCCAGCAGCTTTTGAAACTCCGGCCTGTCCGTGTTCTTACCGGAATAGCCTTTGTCCTTGAATACCCGGCAGCTCCCACCTTTCAATTCATACTTGCAAAAGTCGATCTGACTTTCAATGCTGATACTGTCCTTGCGGTCTACTGACTGTCTTGCGTAAATACAATCTTCTCTGATAAATTCCATATTGGGCTCCTTTCCTTGTTGGAATGGAGCTACCAACCTTACAACTATATTATACCATCAGCAGCCCCGGACAACAATGTTGCGAATGATTAGGGAAATCTGTCTCCATATTTGCTGAACACCTCGTAAAGACAACGCTCAATTTCTTTTTTGCGCTGTGCTTTCTCCTTCGGGGGAAGTACCGGCGTGAGGCTTTCCAGCACAATGATCTTCCCTTGAAATGCGACAGACTTTGTTTCTCGTTCATAAGTGACAGCTTGCGTCATTGAAAACCTCCTTTGCGAAAGTGCGTGTATATGCCAGCCTTTCCCACTTGTCCCGTGGGGAAATGTCAAAAGACGGCACCCGGCAGGTGCCGCCCTTTGAGTTTTCTCCACTTCGGGTCGATGTGGCCCGAGGTCAGTAAGGACTGGAATGGTACTTTTCTTTGGCGTCCTCCACGCTGTTGAGGTCAAATACTTCATAAAGCTGCCCCACAACACGCCGTATATCCTTCTTTGAAAATCCGCAGTTCTCCATTGCCATAATGACATAACCACGGCAAGCGTCATTGCTCCATTCGTCCGGTTCCAAGCCGGGGATCATTCCAAACGCATTTCCCATAAAGTGCTCCTTTTTTGAAAAGATGGGGAGCCGCGCCGGATCGGTTGGCCTATCATCAGACAGCATTGCCGGGGGCTCCCCATAGGTTTTCACTTCATTTCAGACACACCGGACGGACATAGGCTTCATGCCCCATAGTATTTCAACTCTCCCCATTCTGATGGCAAGGCGTTCTCATTGCCTGCGACGGCTCACGGCTTGCAAGGCCGCTTCAACGCTCGGACTGTGACTAAACGCAAGTATCCGGGGCCTGCACCTGTTCCGGTGGAGCCAGCCTTGCCCCACCTATGGCATGGACCTGTTCGCTCGCTCAGTTTTACAAAGACTGTATTCTCTGAAATCCGAGGTCATGGCGGGTCTGTCACACAGCGCGTTCCCCTTCGTATCCGGGTGTCTTTTTATTCAATTTTCAATCTGCATGAGGCTTGTCTGAACCTCAGGCCATTGTGACCCGAAGTGTTTTACCTCTCATAAGCCATTTCATTTTCCGGCCTAAATCGGTACGCCTTACAAAGAAATTTTCAAAATTTTTTCTAAGCGCCGCAGACCTCGCTCGATTGCGACACGAACCACTTTTTCATGGACGCCCTCTGCCCGGGCAATGTCCTGTTTGGTCATGCCGAGAATGAAATGAGCATAAATCCGTTTTGCCTGTTTGTCCGGCAGACTGGCAATCGCTGCGTGAAGTTCCTGCATGGTAACTTTTCGCTCGTACAGCTCATGGGGCGAAAGTGCGACAAAGACAGCCTCATGCTCCAGCCCATCATCCCGATCAAGGGAATAGTAGGCTTTGTGGCGGTATGTACGCAGCCGGTAGGCAGCCTCTTTACGATCAAATTCTTTGAACATTTCTGCAACTTCTTCCGATACTTCCATGAAGCAATCTGATGTATAGAATGGGTAATAGTCCCGCAAATTGATAATAGCCATATTGACCTCCGTTTCGGTTGTTGGTTGACGAGTGACCGAAACGAAGGCGGCGGGGAGCGACACCGGGGAATGACTTCGGGCCAACATGACCCGAAGCAGCCCCATAAGAACACAAAAGCGCCCGGGCGGCATGAAGCCACACGGACGCATGAAATGACATAATAGTTAAGGTTCCAACAAATTTCGCATACATAGCCGGAATAACCCGGAGGGGGAGCTATGCTTTTTTTAACTGATGTAGGTCATGGGTACTGTGAAAAAAGACAAAAATAGACACGGCGGCAATCCTCCTATATGCCGCCGTGGATTTACACGGTGTTAGGTCGTCGTTGGTTTAGGATAAACGAAAGAAACGGCGGCTCTGAAAATCAAAGCCGCCGCTAGTCGTATGGGCGTGTCAAAAGGGCTGCTGTACGACGGCTTTTTTTTCTTTTGCCGTCGTGTGGCAGCTGATCTAAATATATTTCATTACAGGCACCTTTATTGTCCTGCGGGGTTATTCTTTATATTTTTCTTGAACAGAAGAAGGTAATTCATCAAACTGCATTTCAGCCCATGTTACAACCCCTCTGATGGGAGCCACTTTCAAGCACAGATACGCACCATCTGTGAGAACTTTGCTTGTTTCAAAAGTAACGTCTTTCGCATTACCACTTTCATTATAAGCAACCAATGTGTATTTATAGTTCATCGCACCATGCGGTGCAATATCTGTTACCCATCGGTTATCAATCTGCGTATAGTAGTCTGTATTGGTTTGCGTAGTGAGAAAAGCTACAGTCATAAAAGTAATTGCTAGTACAGCAACGACAATCACAATTCCTATTTTTTTCTTAGAACTCATAAAGGTTACCTCTCTTTCTTTTACCAGCCCTTTTTAGGTGCTGTGTGCTGTGTTTTTTTAGCTTCTCTCTTTTCTGGTTTCTGTTTTACAAACATCAAAGCAATTCCAATAGCACACATAATCAGAATGCTAATAAAACACAGTCCTTTATTCCACATAACTCCTTCTGCCCCAGCTCGATAATTGATTAAACCAAGCGCAGCGGAGACAGGATATATAGATTGTAAAGTCCCATTTGCAAACATTCCTATAAACCCATATACAAAAGCGACGATAACCCCTACAAGGAAACTCCCTTTATATCTGCTTGTCAGAACAATAATGGGCAGCATTGTCAAGTAAAGGAAGAATCCTAACAATGCCATTTGCACCAATCCTGTAAGCGCAGGAATCAAAGCAAATCCATCATATCCCATGATAAAATTTGCAATGACTGTGAAAACAAAGCACACAATTCCTAAGAAAAGCGACAGAATTGCAGAAACAATCAATTTACCTGCCAGAAGTTTCCTAAATGAAATGGGTAATGTTTCAATATTTTTTAATGTGTCGTCTGTATATTCACGGGAAATCATATACCCACTAATCAGCGTGATACACATTGGGAAAATCATTGTTACAAAATGCTTAACTACCTGTTCAAAAAGAAATTGGTAGTCCCATACCATTCCGTCATCGGCCATTGTAGTAAACAAGGTTAGCAGAACTGTAAGAAGCATGAGGGACACGCCAATCCAGACAATAAAATATCTTTTCAGCTTCATAAACTCGGTTTTTATAATTGTTACCATTTCACTCACTCCTTTTCTTATAAAGATAGACCGCCAGAAGAAGTGAAACAACCCCAATTACCCCCAAAGTTATAATTAGTTGAGGAGTAGAAGGTATCAATCCCATTTGAATGAAGTTCTGCAAATCCTCTGTGTCGTTTATAGCAGTACGAGAAGACATTTGCTGGGTTCCCCACAACATAATGCTCGGTGTAGGCAGAGTAAGTACAAGCCATTTTGGAAGTGCTGTCATAGAAAATGTTGAGAGCAGGTTGAATACACTATAAAATACACAAAGCATAATGGAAAAAACATAGGATCTGCTGAAAAATATAATCAGCAATATCAGCGGTAATGCACTAATCGCAATCAATAATCCGTAAATAGCGGAAAACAATACCTTAAACAAAATATCGGTCACTCCGAAAAAGACAAAACCGCAAAGGATAGAGGCTACAGTCGAAGATATACAAAACGCAATACTAAGCAATAATAAAACAATGCACTTTGCGATAACCATCTGTGAACTTGTTATCGGAATTGTCCGTAGGTTTTTAAAGGTGTCGTTATCTCGCTCCATAAAAAAGAGGAGTGCTGCAACAATTCCTAAAATGCAGGGAAGAAGTAGCAACATACCAAAACCGATTACGGATTGCCACAGGGCGTCAAAAGCTGCTGCTTTTGTAGCGTATTTGTTCTGCGCCGTGTTCAGATAATAGATAATGGCAGTTAGCGGGATTGGAAACAGAAAAGATGCCGCCAATACCAACTGCACGAACATTTTTCTTTTCAGTTTCCAAAACTCGCACCGAATCAAGTTAAGCAATCCCCTCACCCCCTGTTATCTTTTTGAAGTAGTCCTCTAAAGTATCCTCACAAAGATGGACTTCTTGAATCTCAATTCCTGATTCGACAAAAGAACGGTTAATCTTTTCCACTGGCAGAGTCATATCGTAGAGATACAGATTATTGGCATCTGTAAGGCGAAAATCTTTGCTGTGAAATGTTGCAGCAATAATTTTCGCAGCTTTTTGTGCATCCGATACGCAGAAGTGGATGAACTTGGCGTTTTTCGCCTCCAATTCTTTCAGACTTTCTTCTTCTAGCAACTTGCCGTGGTCAATAATTCCCACATCGTCTGCAAGCAGAGAGATTTCCGAAAGAATATGACTGGAAATTAAAATGGTTTTACCGCTGGTATCACACAATTCTCGGATAAAATCTCGCACTTCCGCAATGCCGATGGGGTCGAGGCCGTTAATCGGTTCGTCCAAAATCAAAAGTTCCGGGTTATGCATGACGGCCAGAGCAATCGCCAACCGCTGCTTCATGCCAAGAGAATATTGGGAAAACAACTTCTTGTCCCGGTAAGGTAGATTAACAAGTTCCAATGCATTTTTGATATATTTGGGGCTCCTTAATCCTCGAAGTTCAGCAAAGATTTTTAGGTTTTCCGTTCCTGTCAAATTGGGGTAAAAGCCCGGCGACTCAATCAGACAGCCTATATGGGGCAGGATATTCTTTTCGTTGCCCTGAAAGGGCTTTCCAAATATCGTTACCTCGCCAGACGTGGGAGCCGTCAGTCCTAGCAACATCCGCATGGTCGTGGTCTTACCTGCACCGTTGCGTCCCAATAGCCCGTAGATACGGCCCTTTTTCACATGAATATTCAGATGGGAAACACTGGTCTGACTTCCATACTTTTTTGTCAGATTATGTGTTTCAATAATGTAATCGTTCATCACTTATGCCTCCTTTTTTGTTTGTGTACTCAGCATAACATATCAACTTTGAGATAACATTGAGCCAACCTTGAGTTTACTTTGAGATTTCAAGGTCAGAATAGGCATTTTACCTATCTTGAGGTATAATAAGAGCAACAAATAAAAGGTGGTGCCTTATGAACGATAAAAGAATCCTTGTAGTTGATGATGAAACAGATTTGTTGGAGATGGTAAAATCTATTTTTACAAGAGCAGGATTTACACAAATATTGACGGCTTCGTCTGGCGAGGCAGCCTTAAAAATGTGTGAGGAACAAGAACCAGATATGATGATACTCGATGTTATGATGCCTGGTATGGATGGGTTTGCTGCATTAAAAGAACTACGAAAGACCAGCAAAATTCCTGTCTTAATGCTAACAGCTCGTGGCGAGGCTGAAGATAAATTTGTAGGCTTTGAAAATGGTGCAGACGACTATCTGTTAAAACCATTCTTACCAAAAGAATTACTATTTCGAGTACAGGCTATATTGAAACGCGTTTACCCGGAGAAAGAGCGGAAAGTGTTCTTTGAAGCTGCTACGGTTGATCTGGAAAAAGCAATCGTCCAGAGAAGCGGAGAAAATATTTCGCTGACAGCCAAAGAGTTTCAACTTTTTGAAAAACTGTATGAAAATCAAGGCAGGATCGTTACCACAGGCGCATTATGTCAAGCAATATGCGGTGATTTCTGGCAAGGATACGAAAGTACATTAGCAACTCATATCCGACATCTAAGAGAAAAAATCGAGGAAAATCCTTCAAAACCAGTTGCGCTTGTAACAATTAAAGGAATTGGGTATCGTCTGAATATTAAGGGGGTGCAAACATGAACAAATCAGAGCGATTTTTTCGCCGCTATATATTTTCAATAGTCAGTATCATCATTCTCTTTCTATTCGTCAATATTTTGTTAGTAGCCTCTTTCTTTGCAGCCGCCTATTTAGGGAATGTAAAAAACTCAAATTTCCCGATTGAAGATTTTTCAAATCATATCACAGAAACTAACGGGCAATTCAATGCCGATATACAGGCAGAGGACATGTTAAACAATGCTTGCGCATGGGCCATGATTTTGGATGAAAATGGAAACATAATTTGGGAAATGAATGTGCCGGAAGAATTGCCGCGCCACTATTCCACAACGGACGTTGCTATGTTCAGCCGTTGGTATCTTAACAGTTATCCAGTTAATATTTGGAATCGACAAGGCAGCCTTTTAGTTGTTGGTTTCCCGCAGGGATATGTAACGAATTACTACACTTCCATCAAAACTCAATATGTTCGGCCGATAGCGTTTGGATTTTTAGCCGCTGTCTGTATCAATGTTTTGTTAATGTTGTATCTATTTGTCCGAAATGCCCACCGGATTGAAAAAGCTATGGAGCCGATTTTGAATGGCATACGACATCTTTCATCCGGGCATCCCGTTCATCTGGAAGAAAACGGGGAGTTAGCAGAAATCAATGCCGGTTTGAATAAAGCCGGTGATTACTTACTAAAAAAAGATAACACCCGCGCCGAATGGATCAGGGGTATTTCTCACGATATACGCACGCCGCTTTCTATGATTTTAGGGTATGCCAGCGAAATTGAAGAAACTTCTTCTTTGCCGGAAACCACCAGAAAGCAAGCGGAAATTATCCGCAAACATAGCGAAAAACTAAAGAATTTAGTTGAGAATTTGAATTTGACTACAAAACTGGAATATTCCATGCAGCCTATGCAAAAGCAAACACTTGTCCCGGTAGAATTGGCGAGGCAAGCCGTAAGTGAAGTTTTGAATGATGGCCTATCAGACAAATATGAATTAGAGCTATCAGAAGATAATCCCGGAAAAGCTATCACTATTACTGGCGATCAATCCTTACTAAATCGGATGTTATGCAATTTAATCAGGAATTGTATTGTCCATAATCCAAACGGGTGTAGGATACAAGTATCAGTAGGAAGCTGTGATAGAACGTGTACCTTTTCTGTAATAGACAATGGCTGTGGAATAAGTGAGCCGCAACTAAACACATTGAATAACGACAGAGATATTTCCAGTACGCAAAAGCAAACGGGAGAAATCGAGCATGGGCTGGGTCTTAAAATCGTGCGGCAGATTGTGAAAATACATCAAGGCACAATTCAATTTTCTGATACTGCCCCGCACGGATTAAGCGTAGAAGTTGTTATTCCAATAGAAATATATTAACTTATAATAGACAGACAAAAACAAGAAATAAAATACTACCTTACATCAAATTTCATTACATTCTCATAATTCAACCCGAAATGTACAATGATATAGGGTGATATGAGAATGAACCAAGATGAAAGAAGGTTTGACTTTCACGGCCTCGGGTTGGCGCTCAAAAGAGCCAGAGAAGAAAAGGGCTGGACACAAGCCTATGTTGCGGAATTAGTAGACCGTGACTCCCGCACCATTATGAATATTGAGAACAAGGGGCAGTATCCCAGCTTCGACCTTTTTGTTAAACTCATTACCATGTTTGACGTCTCAGTTGACCAGTTTATTCATGCGGATGGAGGGGCAAGGTCAAGCTCTTGCAGAAAGCACATTGATGTGCTTCTAAACTCCATGAATGAAAAAGAGCTTGTCGTAATAGAAGCCACAGCCGAGGGCATTAAGAAAGCCAGAGAAACGGAGGTTCCAGAATAAGGGCCTCTGTTTTTTTGCGCCATTTTAGGGGCTGCCGCTAAGTGGCAAGCAATGCCTCTGTGGCCACAAGT